>CAVCXB010000050.1:0-20637 GCA_963605535.1 Wujia chipingensis | reverse complement strand
GTTTCAGATACCACGTCCATAGGAGCTACGCACCGCATGGGCGTGGAGACTTCATGGGAAATTTCGTTAATCCATCCAGCTGGGCTTTTGAAAAGATGCTTAATTCCAAAATTTATGTTGACAAGGCAGAACTTTTGGAATGCACAAACAGACTTTATGGTTCCTGACCCCAATGTGGTAACTTTTGTAACTGCTTATCATCCAAATTATACAGCTTTGACACCCTTTCCCACCACAGTTGGTATTGGCGAACTAAGTCGTAATTCTCTACGCTATGATGTGGCTCACAATCTTGCCCGGAACTTGAATGCACAACTTCTTTATTTCCCCGGTTCCTACAACTGTCCCCGCGATCTTCCCACAGAATTTGCTTTTCTAAGTATTGGTATTCTGGCAAGTCAGTGAGATGGAAGCATTTAATTTTTTACAGCATAGAAAAGTGTGTTAGAATCCTTTGTTTATTACAAATAATTTCTAAAATAAACAGCTGAGCCGTTGGCAATATCGTCAGCGGCTCAGTTTCCGTCTCCAATGGCTTAGAAAATATTGATTTCATATGGAAATCCGTTTGCTTTTGCTGTATAATTGATAGATCAGAGCAGTCAGAAAAGAGGTGCGTTTCTATGGGAAATTTTGTAAATCCGTCCAACTGGGCTTTTGAAAAGACGCTTAATTCCAAAATTTATGTTGACAAAACAGAACTTTTGGAATACACAAATGAGGTATTAAATACATTGCAAGGATATATTTGCAATAGCCGTCCGCGACGCTTTGGCAAATCGATCACTGCGGACATGCTCGTAGCATATTACAGCAAAGGCTGTGACTCCGAGACCATGTTTTCTGGTTTAAAAATTAGCCAGTCCGTGGACTTTAAAAAGCATTTGAATCAATATGACGTAATCCATTTGGACATCCAATGGTGTATTGAGCCAGCTGGTGGCCCAGAGAATGTCGTTTCTTACATTTCGCAATCTGTAATTTCGGAGCTAACGCAATATTATCCAGATGTATTGGAGCGTTCAATTAAGTCCCTACCAGAAGCACTTGCACAGATTAACACAGCAACTGGAAACCGCTTTGTAATAATTGTTGATGAATGGGATGTACTGATCCGTGATGAAGCATCTGACTTAAAAATTCAAGAGCAGTATATTAACTTTTTGAGAGGACTCTTTAAGGGAGCCGCGCCAACAAAATACATTCAACTCGCATATTTGACCGGAATACTGCCAATTAAGCGTGAAAAAACACAATCTGCACTAAATAATTTCAGGGAATTTACGATGATCTCTCCAAAGGAATTTGCCAAATATATTGGATTTACAGAAGAGGAAGTTCAAGATTTGTGTATCCAATATGGTTGTGACTTTCAAGAAGTTAAGCGATGGTATGATGGCTATTTGTTAGGAAATTACCAGGTGTATAATCCCAAAGCAGTAATTGAAGTACTTCTTTGTAAGCAATTTCAAAGCTATTGGTCGGAAACTGCCTCCTACGATACCATTGTTCCGCTAATTAACATGAATTACCAAGGTCTCAAAACAGCCTTGATTGAAATGCTCTCTGGTGCTACGGTTAAAGTTAATACCATTACATTCCAAAACGACACAACGAATATCCGAAATAAAGATGATGTACTAACTTACCTAATCCACTTGGGGTATCTTGGATATGACCAGATTCACAAAACAGCTTTTGTGCCAAATGAAGAAATACGCCAAGAACTTATGATCGCAGTCGAAGATCGTTCGTGGGATGAAATGCTTGAATTTCAGAAAGAATCCGAACTACTGTTAGACGCCACTTTAAACTTAGATGGTGATCTCGTAGCGAAGCAACTCGAAAAAATCCACAACGAGTATATGACAAGAAAAAGAATCATCAATGCCTAATCGAACAATACGAAAAAATAAATGACTAGTTATTTCAAGCCACTGGGAACAAAAGCAGGGGACTCTGAATCGCCCAAACCAGGGGCTCTGGCTCTTTACTTGCTTATTCTTTCGGTTTTATCACACCATTAAACATTGCATCCACGATAAAATTTCCGAGTTCGATTGATGAAATTTGCTGATTTTTATACCAGTAAGTATATGTAGAAAGAAGCGCAGACATTGCCAGTTCGATTGCGTACGCATCACAATTCGGAACTTTTGCTTCAAATACTTTTTCCATATAAGGGCGCAGAGCATCTTTGACTTTGGGGATAAAGTTAATATCCTTTGTCAACAATAGCTGAAAATACTAAGACTGAGACAAATATATATTAGCAACTTCCTGAATGGTGGAATCTGCCAACATCAGTCCTGCGTTGTCCGCGGTTTGATCTACCAAATACTGAATCAATTGATCTTCAAGCTGATTTAACAGGTCATAGATATCCTCAAAATTCTTATAGAAAGTACTGCGGTTATACCCGGTCTTTTTGCACAGCTCACTCACAGAGATTTTTTCGATGGGTCTGGTTTGATAGAACTGGCAAAAAACATCAAAGAAGTTTTCTCTTGCTAATCTTTCAACTTTCATGCGATCTCCCTTTCATCTTTGTTTTTCTATAAAAAACTATACTGTATCCACAAAAATTTCGCAAGGCAACAAATGTACCCAGATTGTTGCTTTCCACCAAAAAAGCATTGTGATATAGTTTTCGATATAAAAAGTGTACAATAATTTTAAGCGTACACAAAAAATAGTAAAGGAGCAAAAAGCAATGATTACAGGAAAATGGGATGTTGTCTTGAAAGCAATGGGCAACAATATTAAAGGTCATTTGGATTTTGACGCAATGGAAGCCAGCGTTGTTGGAGACACCTTCCCCATCACTGAACTGACACAAAAACGAGAGAACATTTTTACTTTTGTCTTGTCCAATGGTGATGGAAAGAGAATCAATTTCACTGTAACTGTAAACGACAATACCATCACTGGCAAAGCCAAGTTTGCATCTATCCCTGTTGGCTTTGTGGGTCAGAAAGCATAAGGAGGTACACTATGAGAGAAAAAATCAGGAAAAAGATTTTGGCTGCTATTCTGGAGGTAGCTGAAATGGACGAAAGTGAAATTACTATGGACATGACATTAGTTGATGATCTGGGATTTGATTCCTTAAAATTCGTTGCACTGATGGCAGCTGTGGAAGAAAAAATTGATGTGATGGTACCCTATGCTGATATGAAGCGTGTCTCTACTGTAGGTGAATTTATTGATATGGCAACCGAATTGCGTCTGAATTAAGAATAGGAGGAATTTGATATGGCTAATAATAAGAATCCAATGGAAACGATGGATCTGGATAACCTAAACCCAATGGACATGATTTCTATGCTTACCCAGAGAGAGTTAAAGGAAATCCCCACCCAGTTTAAAAGCGGGAACGTTGATGTGATTTATGGTCGTGCACCAAAAATGAGTACTCAGGCTCCCCCTTTGCGTACCGGCGAAGTTACTCACGAAGATGGCATGCTTATTGAGCATGATGTTCCCATCACTATGAGAGATGGTGTTAAGCTCTACTGTGATGTGCTGAGACCCGAAACTGATAAGCCGGTTCCAGCCATTCTTGCTTTGGCTTTTTCACGCCAGATGGTAGGCATTGCCGAGCATGGTGTTCCCAAAGCCGCCATCTCCAAATACCACAAAACCGAATCTCCTGAACCCGGCTATTGGGTAAAGAATGGTTACGCCGTTGTTAATGTGGATGCCCGTGGCTGCGGAATGTCCGAGGGTATGGCTTCCTGGTGGAGTACCCAGGCTGGAAAAGATGGCTATGATATAGTAGAATGGGCAGCTGCTCAGCCTTGGTGTACCGGCAAGGTCGGTGCCTTCGGCAATTCTGGCGTTGCTGGTGAAATCCTCCAAACTGCCATTCAGCAACCTCCACACCTGAGTTGTATCGCTCCTTGGGAAACCACTACAGATGTCTACCGCGGTTATTTGTGCCCTGGTGGTATTCCTGAAATAGGATTCTGCAGTGTTGTCAGTCGACTGCAGCTGGGCTTCCATAACCAGTATGCCGAAGACCTAGTTTACAATCTGGAAAAATATCCTATCATGAATCCCCTGTGGGAGGATAAAATTCTGGACTTAGAAGAAATCGATGTTCCGATGTATTCTACCATCGGTTGGAGTCACTTCCATCTGAGAGGTGCCATTGATATGTTTAAAAAGGCAGGAACTGCAAAGAAGTGGGTCCGTGCCCACAGAGAGTTTGAGTGGGCTGATGACTGGATGCCGGAAAACATTCAGGAACTGCACTTGTTCTTTGACCGTTACTTAAAAGATATTCATAACGGCTGGGAAATGACTCCACGAATCCGTTTGGATGTTATGGACAGTTATGATTTCGATTATCAGGTGAAACGTCCCGAAAAGGAATGGCCTCTCAAGAGAACTGTCTACAAGAAGTTATTCCTGAACGCTGAAAATCAGGACATGACATTTGATGCTCAGAAGCAGGAAGCTTCCGTTGCCTACGATAGTGAATTTGATCATATTATTTTCACTCACACCTTTGACGAAGAAACAGAAATCACTGGTCACATGAAGTTGCGTCTATGGGTTGAAGCGGCAGCTGCTAAGGATATGGATCTGTTCTGTTTTGTTTCCAAGGAGAGCGCCGATGGTCAATTCCTTCCTACCAATGTTATTGGGTTGCCCCACCCAGGCGCTACTGGCTTTATGAGGGTTTCCTTACGAGAACTAGACGAGGAAGAATCTACTCCTTACCGCCCTGTTCAGAAATTGAAAGAGTTTAAGTATCTGACGCCCGGCGAGATTGTTCCTGTGGACATCGAAATTCTGCCCACAAGCCGTATTTTCCATAAAGGTGAAAAACTGCGTTTGCTGATTTCTGGCAATTATGAACGCGAGCCTGGTTGGTTCGAGCCATTTGAGTATGCCGTCTGCAATGAAGGTGACCATATCATCCACACAGGCGGAAAGTATGATTCTCACCTGTTGATTCCGGTCATCCCGCCCAGATACATTGCCGGTGACACCGTTTATCGTTAATTGGGGTTGCTGCATTTGACAATTGGAGGTTTTGATTATGTTCAAAGATTTCAAAATTCAAAGCCAGAATTCTACCCTTTTCTGCCGGGAATCAGGACAGGGAGATGCCGTTTTATTTATTCATGGTGCTTGCGAAGACAGCGACTTCTTTCTGGAAACTGCCCAGCTTCTTGCTGCCCATTACCGAGTCATTCTGTATGACCGTCGTGGCTATGGAAGAAGCGGCAATGCCACAAGTGGCTATGAAATTACGAAACAGACAGAGGATGCCGCTGCAGTAATTCACCATACTGGAAGTCCATGCCGGATTATTGCGCATAGTGCCGGTACGGCTATCGCCATGGAATTGGCAGCAAAACATCCTGAATTGGTAATAAGTCTGCTCCTTTACGAACCTGTAGCAGAAGATTGTATTCCAACAGAGCGTGAAGATGCGGACATTTATCAGAAAATCAACGCAGAACTGCAAAAAGGCAAACTTTCTAGCGCTATGCTCCACTTCACATCCGTACTCGGGAAACCAGATCCACGTGCCAAAGAAGCAACTGCCCAGGAAACGGATCATATGATGAAAAATTCCATGTGCTTCTTCCGCAGAGAATTTGCTTTTGTAACTGCTTATCATCCAAATTATACAGCTTTGGCATCCGTTCCCATCACAGTTGGTGTTGGCGAACTAAGCCGTAATTCTCTACGCTATGATGTAGCTCACAATCTTGCCCGGAACTTGAATGCACAACTTCTTTATTTTCCCGGTTCCCACAACTGTCCCCGCGATCTTCCCACAGAATTTGCTTTTCTGAGTATGGGTATTCTAGCAAGTCGGTGAGATGGAAGCATTTAATTTTTTACAGCATAGAAAAGTGTATTAGAATCCTTTGGCTATTACAAATATCTTCTAAAATAAGAAAACGATGAGCCGTTGTCAATATCATCAGCGACTCATCGTTTTCTTATTTGCTTTCCTGTACGAAATGGAAATCTATCCAAAATTTCTTTCAGTTTAATATTTTACGGCGCGGAAACGAATTCTCACATAATCAATGTACCAACTGCCGTCATGATACACCTCTTTCTGCCACCAGACGATGGTTCGACTTTGTTTTCTTCTTTGTTTTTGTTTCTATTTTCGTTTTTATTATAACGCTTTTCTGTTTCACGACAAGATACAGATTTATCGAAATGCACCTGTTTCGATTTCTATTTGCTCATTGTACATGTTGTTCTACGATTTCTTTGTCGAATCCTGCGCACTTTTTTTCTTGCTTTTCGGACATTTTTCTGGTATTACTGTAACATACAGCCAAAAGATAAAACAAACGGAGACAAAGCAAATGGAGGCAAGACAAATGCGAAATATTCCGAAGTTTGACTCCCGAGAAATCGGTCGACATCTGCGCGCATTGATGGAGCAGCACGAGATGACCGTAAAAGACCTTCAGAATGTATTGGGACTTTCCTGTCCACAGACAATTTACCACTGGTTAAATGGCGATTCTCTTCCCACCATTGATCATCTCTACAATTTAAGCCGCCACTTTGATATCTGTATTGACGAGCTGTTGCTGGGACGCTGCCCGAAAGGTTGATCTTTTTTCTATTTTTGTGCTCATTTTTGTTGCAAATCAGTCAGACTATGCTATACTGAAAAATGGCTTGTCTGCATCGCGGACTGGTACTTTATCAATATCAAAGGACTTTTCTTATGAGCTCAATTTTCACAAAAGACTTTTTCACCCACATGTACCGCAGAAAAAATTTTGTTCCCCGCCTGATTTTGGTGCTTGTCGCTGTCATCCTGATGGGCTTTTGCCTGTCCTGGCTGGTCTTATGCGGCATGGGAACCGACCCGTGTACAATGATGAACCTTGCAATCTCCAATAAGCTTGGCATGGCGATTGGTGACTGGCAGGCACTATTAAACATTATTCTCTTAGTTTTCGTTGTCATTTTTGGCGGTCGAAACCTCGGCTTTGGAACACTTGCCAATATGTTCCTTGTCGGCTATTCCTTACAGTTTTTCTCCTGGCTCTGGGGCATTGTGCTTCCAGCAGGTGTCGTCACAGACGGCGTGTTCACTTCTATGGCACTGCGTATCGGTGTGTTAATTCCAGCATTGATTGGCTTTGTCATCGTTGCTGCGCTGTATATGGATGTCGACCTTGGAACCTCTCCATACGATGCCATTCCATATATCATCTGGAAGGCAATCGAGAAGCACGTTAAGGCTGTTCCGTTCCGCTTTGTCCGCATGGGCTATGACATTCTCGTTGTCATCATTGCAATGCTGTTTGGCGGCAAGCTTGGTATCGTTACCGCGCTGATGGCATTTGTCCTTGGTCCAGTCATTGAGTTTGTTGGAAAGCAGCTGCAAAAGGTCATTGAGATTGATGAGTAACCACTAGAATACAATTAGGAAACAACTAGAAAGCAACTGGAAAACAACTAAAAATCGTATCTTTAAAAAGCAGCATATTCGCAAAAATGGGTATCCGCAGGTCTGTATTCTCCTGTGGATACCCATTTTGTGTTTTCTATTTTGTGTTTTCTATTTGCTTTTAATTTGCCGCATCCTCTACCGGCATTTTCTTAAATTGCCTAAGCACAAGTGTGATCGCAAGCACACCTGCGACACCATCTGCGATCGGACCAGCAAACATAACACCTTCAATACCAAATGCAAGCGGTAACAGCAGGACAAGCGGAATCAGGAAAATGATCTGTCTTGTCATGGAAATAAAGATTCCCATCGGTGCCTTTCCGATTGAAGTGAAGAAGTTTGCGGTCAGCGGCTGAATGCCGTTTATGAATGTACAGAACATAAAAATACGGAAGTACGATACTGCAAATTGCTCATACAGCTCATCGCCGCTTCCAAAGAGCGCCGTGATCTGGCGCGGAAACAGCTGAAAACCTGCGAACGCAATGACAGCAATGGTGGTTGCCACCGTCGCTGCCAGACGATACGTCTTCTTTACACGACTGTACTTAGCGGCACCGTAATTAAATCCGATGATTGGCTGTGCACCCTGTGAAATACCGATAACAATCGACAGAAACACCATGTTGACCTTAGAGCCAACGCCAACCACCGCAAGCGGAATGTCACTTCCGTAAATGGACAGCGCGCCATAATGGCGAAGCACGTTGTTCATAACGATCTGCGTCACAAAGATCGCCAGCTGATTAAAGCAGGCTGCCGCACCGAGCGCCATAACCAGTTTCAAATAATGTGGCTTTTGGATAAAGTCGTGCAGCGTCAGCTTCACGGTATGAAACTTTGGCAGGTAGCCAAGTACCATAAGCGCTGAGAAAATCTGGCCGATGATTGTCGCCCACGCTGCTCCCGCGATGCCCCACTTGAACACAAAAATAAAAAGCGGGTCAAGAATCGTGTTAATGATCGCACCGGCCAGTGCCGACAGCATGGAATATGTAGGCTTTCCGTCAGCACGAATCAGATGCGTTCCACCTGTTGTCAGTACAAAGAACGGCATTCCAAGTGATGTGATTCCGACATATGTCATTGCGTAATCCATTACATACTCGGTCGCACCAAATGCCGTGATCAATGGACGAAGAAAAATTCTTGCCACAAGACAGATGATCACACCGGCAATCACCAGACTGCCGAACGCAGTTCCTGCGATTTTCTTCGCATTGTCCTCGTGCTTTCGTCCCATTTCAAGGTTAAAGTTCGATGCACCACCGATTCCCAGCATCAGACCAACTGCCGTGGCAAGTGTCGTCAGCGGAAATGCAACGTTTGTCGCTGCATTTCCATACAAGCCAACACCCTGTCCGATAAAGATCTGGTCTACAATGTTATACAGTGCTGATACCAGCATACTGATAATCGACGGAATTGCAAATTTCACAAGCAGCTTCCCAAGCGGCGCTCTGCCGAGTGGATTTTGTTTTACTTCCATTTTTTTGCCTTTCCAGTCTTCTTGTCAATGTCGTACTTTTTGGAAGCGCGCTCCTTTCCAAAGAGCCCCTTGGACTTCTTATCGGATTTCTCTTTCTCGGACTTTTTGCGGTCACTTCCCTTTTTGTCAAAGTCTTTCTTATTAAACTCTTTCTTATCGAATTTTTTATCAAAGTCTTTCTTGTCAAACTTCTTATCAAATTTCTTGTCAGACTTCTTATCGGACTTCTTGTCAAATACGCGCTCATACTCGTACTCTGCATTTTTATCCGATTTTCTTCTGTCAGAACGCTTATCGAAGTCTCTGTCTTTCTTCTTAGAGCGCTTATCATATGCTCTCTTCTCGAAAGACTCGTCCTCCTCACCCTCTGCTCTGCGGTCAGACTTACGTCTTCCCGGGCGGCGCAACACATCAAGAATATCCTCATTGGTATGTCTGCGGCGACGTCTTCCGCCCTCGCGTCCATCGTCCTCACCGCGTCTACCGCCTCTGCCGCCTTTTCGCTCAGCGCGCTTTTTCTTCATCTCTTCAATGTAGTTTTCTGCCGGAATTTCTTCCATGTCATCGCCCAGATGAAGCTTTAAGAAGCCTGCACACAGTTCCATTGCGGTAATGTTTTCTTCCTCGATTTTGTCCTCTACCTTCTTCTGAAGCGCAGAAAGATCGTTGTTTGCGATTACCTCCATGACCTGATCGAAGATCTGGCTTGCCTTTGCCTGGGTGATATCGGCAACAGACGGAACCATTCTCGGCTTGATCTGGGTATTGCAGATACGCTCGATATCGCGAATACGGTAGATTTCTCTTCCGACAACAAGTGTGAAGGAGCGTCCCTTTCTGCCCGCACGACCAGTACGGCCGATACGATGGACGTAGTATTCAACATCCTGTGGAATATCGAAGTTAAATACTGCCTCAACATCGTCCACATCAAGACCTCTTGCGGCAACGTCTGTCGCAATCAGAATCTCGGTGGTTCCGTTACGGAAGCTATTCATAACCTTGTCACGCATCATCTGGCTCAAATCGCCGTGCAGTGCGTCTGCAAAATAGCCTCTTCCCTTTAAGTTTTCGCAGAGCACGTCTGCCATATGCTTGGTGTTACAGAAAATCAAGGAGCGCTTTGGATTGTAGTAATCGAGCAGTCGGCATACGACCTCTTCCTTATTCTGTCTCTGTACCTCATAGTAGTACTGCTTGACAAGCGGAATGGTCAGTTCCTTGCGCTCGATCTGGATCATCTGTGCATCCTTCTGGTAACGTCCGGTAATGCGAAGAATCTCATCTGGCATTGTTGCAGAAAACAGTGCGGTCTGATGTTCCTCTGGTACGCCTGCAAGGATGGTCTCAATATCCTCTACAAATCCCATGTTTAACATCTCATCTGCCTCGTCGAGTACCACCATGCGGATACCCTCGAGTTTCAGCGTATGTCTTCTCATGTGATCCATTACTCTTCCCGGTGTTCCAACGACAATGGATACTTTTCCGCGAAGAGAACGGATCTGCTTTTCAATGTCCTGTCCTCCATACACCGGAAGCACCTTTACTCCGGACAGATACTTTGCATAGCGGCGCAGTTCCTCTGCTGCCTGGATGGCCAGTTCTCTGGTCGGGCAAAGTACAATCGCCTGCACACGCTCATCTTCCGGGTCGATCATCTGAACAAGCGGAATACCGAACGCCGCTGTTTTTCCGGTTCCGGTCTGTGCCTGTCCAATGATGTCCCGGCCTTCCAGTAACGCCGGGATTGCGGACTGCTGGATTGGTGTCATCTCCTCATATCCGATCTCTGTTACGGCGCGGATAATCCTCTCATCAATTTCAGAATTCTCGTATCGAATTGCTTCCATTCTAATAACCTTTTTTGCTGTCTGTGACAGCGAAATCCTCTCTAAATATATTTACCTTTTTTGTTGTTTTTATTTTGCATTATTTTTATTCTGCGTTAAATACATACGCATCCAGACGGTTCATCGCTTCCTTTACCAGTGTGTGCGGAACAGCCAGATTCATACGGATGGTATTTGGATTGACAAATGGTCTTCCATCCTGCCATACAATGCCGACTGCGATTCCAGCACGGATCAAATCGTCCATTGACATCTGTGGATGCGCTGCCAGCCAGCCGGTGCAATCTAAGTACAGCATGTAGGTTCCCTGTGCCTTTGCAACAGAAACGCCTTCAAAATGCGTTGTGATGTAGTCGTATGCATAGTCGACATTGCTTGTCAGCACCTCACACAGCTCATCTACCCACTCGGCACCCTCTGGCTTATATGCGCCCATCAGTGCGCTGACAGAAAGGACATTCGCACTGTTATAATGACCGCACTTTTCTATCTCCAGCATACGATCACGCAGATATTCATTGTAAACAATGTGATAGGAACCAACCAGACCTGCCAGATTGAATGTCTTGGACGGTGCATAGAACGCAAACGTATGCTCATGTGCATATTCATTCACACTCTGAGTCGGGATATGCTTATGTCCCTTTAAGATCAAATCAGACCAGATCTCATCAGAGATTACAAGACACTGATTCTTCTCGTAAACCTCCATCGCCTTCTCGATCTCCCATCGCTCCCACACGCGGCCACATGGGTTGTGCGGAGAACAAAAGATTGCCAGATGAATGTGGTTTTCCTTCAGTTTTTTGTCCATGTCCTCGTAGTCCATGCGCCATACACCCTGCTCGTCCTTCTTTAACGGGCTATGGATGATTCTTCTGCCCAGATTGTCAATCGTATGGGTAAAACCGATGTAGGTCGGGGAATGAAGAAGGACAGCCTCTCCCGGTGCGGTAAATGCCTGCAAAACGGAAGCGACGCCGCCCAGCACGCCATTCTCATAACCGATGGCTTCCTTCGGAAGCTCGGTCACACCGTTGCGCACCTTCTGCCACTCGATAATGGACGCACAGTAATCGTTTGTCACATCAAAGTAGCCGAATGCCGGATGCTCCAGACGCTTTTGCATTTCCTTAATTACGCTCGGTGCAGTTGCAAAATTCATATCGGCAACCCACATCGGAATCTTAGAAAAGCCTTCCTTTATTGCTGCGTTTTCAAATGGGATCATGTCAACTGCGATGGCACCTGTCCCTTCACGATTCATAATTGTTGTAAAATCGTATTTCATCTTATTCTCCCCGTTCCTTTCATCGTTATTCACACGAAGATCGCATATCGTTTCTTCGTGTACTGTTTGTTGTTACTTCATTACTTCTTTCATTACACGAAGCACGTTGCCGGACGCGATCTTGTCAATCTGGCGCGGTGTAATGCCGGCCTTTTCGAGTGCATCAAATAAGAGTGCCAGCTGTCCCGGCTCACCCACTTCAAGATGACCGCCGATTCCATCAAAGTCGGTTCCGATGCCGACGCAATCCTCTCCGCCGATTTCAATAAAGTGCTTTACATGACGTACCATGTCGCTGATGCGGCTCTCTTCGTTTCCCGGTGTGTCATCCAGAAATGCCGGCGCAAAATTGATACCGGAAACACCGCCCTTCTCAGCAAGGATACGGATCATTTCATCCGTTAAGTTTCTCGGGTGCGCTGCAAGCGCGCGGCAGTCCGAATGAGTGGCAACGAACGGCTTTTTTGAAATCTTTGCGACATCATAAAAGCCGCCGTCGGACAGATGAGAAACATCCACCAGAATGCCAAGCTCATTCATGGCTTCTATGGCTTCTTTTCCAAATGCAGTCAGACCTTTTGACATGATCTTTGGATCGCGTGAATTCGGAGCGCCGAAGCAGTTCTCGAAGTTCCAAGTCAGCGCAATCGCTCTTACACCGGTCTTTGCTAACTGCTCTAAGCGATCGAAGCTGCCATTTACGATACGGCCATCTTCGATGGTCAGCACGCCAGAGACAAGACCCTGCTCTTTGTTTTTCATCACATCATCGTAGTTATACGCCTGACGGATGATATCCTTGTGCGCCGCTAAGGAATCCTGCATCAGCTTTACTGCCTTTGCAAACAGTTCCTCATCCGGCGGCATCTCTGGACGTCCGGACTGAAGACGTCTTGCGCGCTGCTCTGGTGTGAGCATGTCTGGGCGCGGTGGGAAAAAGACGGCTAAAAACTGGCACAGCACGTCAGCCTGCGCCAGACGCTTGATGTCAAGCATCGCTTCTGGCATCTCGTAGATGTCGTTCAACCCTTTTCCCACACCGTAAAGCAGTGTGTCACAATGCATATCCGCATACTGGTAATGTAAGCTCATATTAAACCTGCCTTTCTTTTATGTTTTATCGGTAGTTCATCAAGAGGCGACTCAGCGATTCACTCTTCCGCAGCACTTTTTGTACTTCTTGCCGCTTCCACATGGACACAGATCGTTCGGGTAGATCTTCTTTCCGCCGATACGATTCTTTACGATCGGCATGGAAGAGGTTACGATCTCAGAAGCATTTGCAATCTTCTTCTGACGGGACGGATCTGCCTTCTGTGCTTCTACAGTAGTGAATCCTCTGGTCTCTGGCATTCTGGTATTGTTGTACATATCCATCATGACAGTGATGAAATCACTCATCAGCTCCTCATTTTCCTCGGTCAGTCCAAAACACTCCATCTCAGCGAAGATGTCCTTCGGCATTGCACCGTGGCGCATAATTAACTGGATATGGGAACCGATAACGGCTGCCTCGTTCTCCGGGCGACCCAGACGAACATTTACAAAGCGGCAGAATGCAGCGTAGGATGGTGTCTTTTCTACATAATATGGATCTGCATAACGAAGAAGCTCGCTCTTTGCCGGAATGTAATAGCTCATTGCACCCTGACGCTCTAAGAGCTGATGGTAATCAACAACCTCACCCTCCTTCTTCTTTGTGCGATACTCCTCGCTTAACAGATAGCCGCCCTCAGTAAAGTATAACTGCTGTCCGCGTACTGCCTCGCGATCCTTTAACCAGCTTTCCAGCTCCGGTCTCTTTACATTCAGTCCGGTCTGATTGTTTACGATGGAAAGGAAGGTTGCGATATCAATTGCACGATACAAATTTACACATGCAGCCAGGTACTCGTCCATTACGTCGATGCGAGTTCTCTTGCCTGCGTACTCGCCATCTGCCTTGATCTCATTGTAAACTGCTGCAGTCTCTTCCGGTACTACAACAACGCCGTCGCCTGTTACAAATACAACAGGAAGATTTCTCCAGTAATAGAAACGACCGGACTCCTCTGCGATGACTACCTTTTCCGCCATTGCCAGCTCTAACTCCTCGATCTCCTGCTTTCCAGCAGCAAGCAGCCAAGATGTAAGCTGTGCCTTGTCTAACAGCTTTGCAGATAATGCATCAATGATCTCCTGCTTCTTTGCCTTGGATAACACCTTTACACCAAGTACCTGTGTCATCTCCTTTAACTCTGCGATGGTGTGCTTTCCAAGCACCTCTGACAATGTATATACCTTGTTTTCGCTCTGGTTCTTCATAATACTTTTCAACTCCATTGTTTTTTTACTGAAAAATCATACCGCTTGCGCGCTCCTCCAGCTCGCACACGGTAAGCACCTGCCCCTTCACATGAAAACGCACGTCAAATCCGGCAAAATCAACACCGTAACGACGCGTCTCATCGCGCTGATAGGCAGGGCGCGGGTCCTGCTGCAGCACGTAGATCACAGCCTCCCGCTTCTCCTCTGGAAAATGTGCCAGAAGATGCGCCGGAAACTCAACCTCGAGTGCATAATCCCGTACCGCATCAGAGAAACCACCTTTTGCATCGGGATGGCTGTCTGTGAACGGGATATAAGGCTTGATATCATAAATCGGTGTCTGATCCATCAGATCAACACCTGCCACGTAGAGCATCGGCCCTTTCTTTTCATCGAGGACAACTCGCTCTAACTTTACACAGGAAAGACCGATATCATTTGGACGAAACGGAGATCTCGTCGCAAAGACGCCCATCCTCTTGTTGCCGCCCAGCCGCGGCGGCTTTACGGTAGCCGACCATCCCTGCCTGTGATTCTCACTAAATGACCACAAAAGCCAGATATGGCTGTATCCGTCCAATCCGTACACACCTTGAGGATTGCGATACTTCGGCTCAAATGTAATGACTCCCTTTAGAGACTCCACGAGTCCGCTCTGTCTGGGAATCCCGAATTTCGTAGGAAAATCGGTCTGTATTCTTGCTATAATCTCCATTTTCTTTGTTTCCTTTATGTCCGTCTTCCTGTTGTTTTCTTTTCAGATCGTTTTCAGAAAAATAAGCTGCCGCAGAAAACGGCAGCTTACTTTATTATATTGCGAAAGTAACTCTTTTGTCAATCGCTTAATTTAACTGCATTTGTAATCAAGCATGAACACCGCGGTTCCCATCGCCCTTCTCATTGGTTCCGAACTCATAATCATTGCCCGGCAGAATCGCATTCATAACGATACCTGCGATTGCAAGACCAGTCAGGGTAAAGGTCAGGATGGCAGAACCGTCTGGATTCTTTACACCAAAGGCATTTAAAATGAGTGCAAACACATAGGCAAACGACGAACCTAAGAATGCAGGAACCTTCATTTTGGAGCACAGATGGAAAAACAGCGTTCCAAGACCCGCACAGATCAGTGTTACCTGAACGGAAAGTCCCTCTCCCTCAAAATAGACGTTTGTCAGGATCGGAACAAGAATCGTTGCTCCAAACATTGCAAACATGTGCTGGATTCCAAGCAGAAGCATTTTCGGAATTCCGAGCATTCTCGCATCGCGAATTCCCTTGGCTCCTTGTGATTGTTCACTCATACCAAATACCTTCCCTTCCTTTATTTAGCTAAGGACTCCTCGAACGCATCGAGTTCGGCACTAGCCTGCTCCCATACTTCCATCAGCCCATTGAGTTCCTCTTCTTTGGCATCGACCTTCTTTTGTGCCTCCTGCAGCTTGCTGTAGCTTGCCGCAATCGCCGGATCGTTTAACTCATCCTGCAGCTTGGACAGTGCCTCCTCACAGACCTCGACTGCCGCCTCCGCCTTCTTGACCTTCGCAGACAGACGGGAACGCTCCTTACCAGGGTTTGCGTAAAGTGCCTTCTTGGCTGCCGGAGCTGCCTCTTTTTTCTCCTGCTCAACGGCAAGCTTTGCTGCCGGAGAAACAGCTGCATACTTGCCGCCTGCGGAATTAAAGGATACCATATCCTCCTTGTCAGCTGTCGCCTCCTCGTACTGCTCGTAGCCAAACGGGTAATACGTGGTCGTTCCACCATCAAAGCTTAAAATCTTGTCGGCCACCTGACGAACGAAATAACGATCATGGGAAACAAATACAAGTGTTCCCTGATAGCCCTTTAACATCTGCTCAAGCGCTTCTTTTCCTACGATATCCATATGGTTCGTTGGCTCATCGAGGATTAAAAGATTTGGCTTTTTCTTTAAAATCTTACAAAGTGCCAGGCGCACACGCTCTCCTCCGGAAAGCATACTAACCTGCTTAAACACATCATCACCGGAGAACAGGAATGCACCGAGGGCATTTCGCACCTCTGTCTGCGTCAGGTTCGGATACTCTGCCCAGTAATCGTCCATAACAGTCGCGTCGCTTGTGTAGTGCGCCATCTGCTGATCAAAATAGCCGATCTGCACGCGAATTCCGTACTGATACTCGCCTCCGAGCGGTTGGATCATGCCCATCATCGTCTTTAAAAACGTAGACTTTCCAAGTCCATTTCCGCCGACAATGCCGAGCTTCTGTCCTCTCTCCAATGTCAGATTGACCTCAGAGAGTACGCGGTCGTAACCAATCTGAAGGTTTCTTGCCACAAAGACTTCCTTTCCCGTCTCTACTTCCGGCTGGAAGTTTGCGTGGAACGCCTTTAAGTCATAGCGCTGTGGCGGTGCAATCTTTTCCATATGCTCGATCTGCTTTAACTTGGATCGTGTCATTGCTACCTTCGTTGGTTTATTTTTAAACTTTTCGACGATCTCCATCAGGCGGGCAATCTCCTTTTGCTGTGCCTGATAATCCTTCTCCTGCTTGTCCCACGCTGCTTTTTTTTGTTCAACGAAGGACGTATAATTTCCACTGTAGCGATGTGTGATGCCGTACTCAATCTCGTAAACAGTGTCTACGATTCGATCCAAAAACAGTCGGTCATGGGAAACGATGACAACGGCACGGTTGTATGCCTTTAAATAGTTCTCAAGCCACTCGATCGTCTCGATATCCAGGTGGTTCGTCGGCTCATCGAGCAGCAGAATATCCGGCTTTGACAACAGCATCTTGATAAAGCCAAGCTTTGTCTGCTGTCCACCGGAAAACTCGCGAAGCGGCTTCTTCTTGTCGGCCTCGGTAAAGCCGAATTTACGAAGCATCGTCTCATACTCTTTCTCATAGTAGTAGCCGCCCATGTCCGTAAATTGCTCCTGCATCTGCGTGTAGATGCGGATATTTAACTCAGACGGATCTGCCTCCATAATCTGGCGCTGCTTTTCAAGCTCGCGCTGCTTTTCGCGGTACGGCTCAAACACCTTTCGCACCTCTGTCTCCATGGAGATAGTCTCATCGGCAAATGCGATCTGCTTTAAATAGCCGATGACCGGATTGCCGCTCTTTGCGATATAAATGTCCTCATCGCTGTCACGCTTTTCAAGGGCGACCTCGCCCTCAATCAGCTTTAAAAGTGTGGTCTTTCCGCAGCCGTTTCGTCCGACTACGGCGATCTTCTGACCTGCATTGATTTCAAAATTGATATTGGTTAAGATGTCGTTTGCCCCGTAGGACACGGCACCGTGATTGATCATGTATAACATTATAAAACCTTTTTTCTAAAACCTTTCCAATCCTAACTTCTTATCAAAAACGCTGTAATTCAATCAAGCGTTTTTCTTCTTTGCAAAAAGTCCCACGAAAAGGGTGTCAAAACTGCTTTTGACACCCAAATCGGTCTTTTTCTTTATGGGTGGATACGAAGAATGGTCAGGGAATACGGCTCAAACGTGCGCGTAAATGTGCCGTCCTTTGCGACTTCGATTGTCTCTTCTGCAGTAACTGGCACGACCTTTTTCTTTTTCTCCATTGTATTTTCATCGGATGGCATTGCCACCATCTTCTCTACCTGTACCTGATGTGTACCACTTATGCCATCAAGTGCAATCTTTGCCTCCTGCTTTTTGCCTGTGATGTTAACTGCCTTCACAATCACATCACCTGTCGGCTCATCAAACGCTGCCGATACATACAGTGGCTTTGCCACCGGCACCTTGTCAATCGTGTCAAGATACTCCACACCATCGACATAAGCCTTCATGGTGCGTCCGTTTACGATGAGCTTCAGCGCATACTCGTGATCCTTCTCTGCAGAGAACATTGCCTCACTTAAGCAGGCACCCTTTCCAAACTTAAAGTGCTCCAGACTGATATCCAGATTTTGCCAGCCGCCAAGTGTCCACAAAATATTGTCATGCGGCTCACCGATGCAAACCATAAAGCCCTTGCGACCCTCAGTCTCCTTCGCCTTCATTGTGAGTGTATAATCGGTCCAGTCTGTTGGAATCACACCTGCCTCCACTGCATTTTCATAGGTTGTCGGAAGCTTCTCTAAATCTGCCCCACATACGCAATCGGTAAAGCGATGCAGCTTTCCGGTGTCATTATTCTGTACCGTCACCTCAAAGAACACGCCCTGTCCCTCGTTGACTTGAAGACGCACCGAACCGCTGATGGTCTTCGCACCCGCACGGATTGCTTCCTCCTCCTGAAGACGAAGTGTCTTCTCTGCTTCTGGCTCAGAAACAGCAAAGTCTAAGCGATGCGTTCCCTGATGGCGCATAAACATGCTCTGAACATAGTAATTGACAGAACCGTAAACCTGATGATTGTCAAACCAGATCATGTCCGGACGCCAGTTTACATAGTCCACATTGGCAAACATTGGTGCATAGCAAGCCAAACCTACCGCATGAACATTTTTCTCAAGGCCAGTCATAAAGGCAGCCTCTGCCAGACCGTTCTGCCACTGGTTGCCCCAGGATGCATACTCGCCTAAGAATACCTTCGGATCCTCTGCCGAAAAACTATCATAGCGGTCTACATTTGCGATCATCCAGTCGGTATTCATATAGTAATGCTCGTCGATCAGGTCACAACCGCACTCTCTTGCACTCGCCCAACCACGCTCATACTCGCCGCCTGCGGCAAATGGGCTGGCGGATCCGATCAGCTTAATTTCTGGATATTTCTCGCGGATCGCCTTGTGGAAATATGGATAACGCTCGGTAAAGCCCTCGCCAACCTCCTCATTTCCGATTGCCAAATATTTCAGGCCAAATGGCTTTGGATGGCCCATCTCGGCACGCTTCTTGCCCCAAACAGTCGTCTCATCTCCATTTGCAAACTCGATCAGATCAAGCGCATCATCAATCCACTGACCAAGCTCGTCAAGCGGCACCTTTCTCTGGTGATGCGGGTCATATGCCGCCGGAAGCACCGGAAGCGGCTCTGCGCCGATGTCCTCTGCCAACTGAAAATATTCAAAATAGCCAAGACCAAGTGTCTGATTGTAGCCCCAGTTGTTTCGTCTTGCCGGACGCTCCTCCACCGGGCCGATTGTGTTCTTCCAACGATACATGGAATCTCTCGCATTCAGATCGAGCTGTCCGTCGTGTACCAGACAACCACCCGGGAAACGGATAAACTTTGGATGCATTGCCTCAAGCATCTCGCAGAGATCTTTACGTAATCCGTTTGGACGATTTTTATAGGTATGTTCTGGGAACAGGGAGACGAAATCAACTTCTACGCTGCCAGGTGTCGTGCAGACAAGTGCCAGGCGTGCGTCCGTGCAGCCCTCGCCCGCTGGGATTACCAGATCAGCGGTGTACTTCTTCCAGTCGGATGAATCTGCCATCCGCTCACAGGATGCATACTCTTTGCCATATTTTTCACCATTTCCATCTGCGCTATTTTTTCCAACCAAGCATACCTTTACGTTCATCGGCTCGTCCACTTTTCGTAAATAGCAGGAGAAATGATAGGTCTCGCCGCCTTCAAGTGCAATGCCGCTGTTAAAACCGATATTTTCTACACCAGCGTATGGAGTCTTAGCCGTGATGCGAAGGTAATGCGGATTTTTCTGTGTATATGGACTGTCTGTAAGGATATCCAGTGAGACATCCTCAGAATCTGCCTGAGTTGGCTGTCTAGTTGCGTTTGTCTGTGCAACTGATTCAGCCTGCACTACTCCTTCAACTGGTGCAACTGCTTCTTCTGTATTCAGGCAGCACTTCTCCCACGCATAGAGTGCATGATACTGCTTGTTGTCGATCGGGTCAAATTCAAATGCGCGGTTCTGAATCAGTTCTGCATAAAGGCCTCCGTCTGCCGCATGGTTGATATCCTCAAAAAATATACCAAAGAGATCGCCAGTTGCTTCTCTTTTTTCCTTCGTGTGGATCTGAAATGTCTGCATGTCTCACCTTTTCCTCTCTTTTTCATTTTTTCTGTCACAGCACGAAAACTATTTTTCAAACAGTGCCGCTAGCTGCTGTGACGCGCTGAGTAAACCATACCACATTCTGACGAAAGCATCAATCATTTTAATTAAATTTGCGCAAAAAAGGCAGTTCCGAGCGAACCCGAAACTGCCTTCTCTATGTTTTTGTTTTCTCTTTCGAGTAATATTGTACTGCGAAGAATTACTCAGCTGCGCTGGAGCTTGCTTCCTCAGAAGAAGCTGCCTCAGTGTTAGC
>CAVCXB010000049.1:0-21168 GCA_963605535.1 Wujia chipingensis | reverse complement strand
ATCAGAAGATTATGGCGCGCAGCCTTCCGGAAGAAGTTACTCAGGGTACTCTTGAGGGCGACATCATCCCAGGCGATATCACCTTCTATCGTTTACAGTCCACAGCAGACTGCAAGCTTCGTGCATACATGGCAGAGGGCGAGATTCTTCCAGTTGCAACCAAGTCCTTCGGTGGCATCGGCGTATTCGCAATTCCGGAGATGGGACGCTTCTACCGTCACGTACTGATCGAGAAGAACTTCCCGCATCACGGCGCAGTTGCATTTGGTCATTTCGGAAAGTCTCTGTATGAGGTATTCAAGTACATCGGTGTTCCGGTAGAGGATATCAACTACAATCAGCCAAAGGGTGTAAGATATCCAACTGAGAATCCATTCTGCTAAAGAAAATAAAATTGTTACCGTTCATGCAGTTTTGTAAATAGGCATCGTATGAACCGTAATATAGAATAAGATAGCGGGCTCAAAGACTGGGCCCGCTCTTTTAAAAAGGAGGATAATAATGATCAAGCTTCAGAATATTCATGATGCATCCTATAAAAGATTTGGAAAAGTAATTAAGGACATTGAGCTTACGGATTTGTTACAGGCAATGGAAGCCACTCCGTGTCCGGATGATGTTGTTTACGTGGCATCCGAGGCTGCGCTTGAGGCGACCGAGGGCGCAAAGAAACTTCAGGAGATTTATTATGGAAAGCTTCCGATTCAGGCAGGCTACTGCAATGGTCACAATTCCTTATTAAATGCGCTCGAGTATCATCGCTGTGGCGAGGTAAATGTGGCTGTTACCGATCTGATCGTGCTGGTTGGTTCCCTTGTTGATGTCGCTGATGATTTCACTTATGACACCGCAAAGGTAGAGGCCTTCTTCGTACCGGCAGGAACTGCATTTGAGATGTATGAGACGACACTTCACTATGCACCATGTGGTGTGGACGGCAAGGGCTTTAAAGATATCATCATTCTTCCGAAGGGAACAAATGCAGATATCACAAAGAACCCAGAGGCAACCGGTGAGGATCGTCTGCTTGCAGCCGAGAATAAGTGGCTGATTGCTCATGCAGATGCCGCAATCGAGGGTGCATTTAATGGATTACAGGGAGAAAATATCTCTGTACTGTAATGCAGTACTTGCATTTTTTTGCGGGATATGCTAACCTATCAGATGCAAATAGAATGCAAACACAAATATACACAAACAAAATGAAAACTGAATCGGGACAATCAGAACATTCTTCATTCGTATTTGAATTTTTTATTTGAAACCCGACAGAATAGAAAGGACAGGTTACATTATGAGTAAGGTTAGAACCAGATTTGCTCCCAGCCCAACAGGCCGTATGCATGTTGGAAACCTGAGAACAGCACTGTATGCGTATTTGATCACAAGACATGAGGGAGGAGATTTCCTTCTGCGTATCGAGGACACCGACCAGGAACGTCAGGTTGAGGGTGCTGTTGACATCATTTACCGTACACTGGAAAAGGCGGGCATTACCCATGATGAGGGTCCGGACAAGGATGGCGGTGTAGGTCCGTATGTACAGAGCGAGCGCCAGAAGCAGGGCATCTACATGAAGTATGCAAAGCAGCTGGTTGAAAAGGGAGAGGCTTATTACTGCTTCTGTGACAAGGAGCGTCTGGAGTCCCTTCACACTATGATCGGTGACAAGGAAATCAGCATCTATGATAAGCATTGTCTCGGACTTTCCAAGGAAGAGGTTGAGGCAAATCTTGCAGCTGGCAAGCCGTTCGTTATCCGTCAGAACAATCCTCGTACCGGAACCACAACCTTCCACGATGAGATTTACGGTGATATCACGGTAAACAACGAGGAACTTGACGACATGATCTTAATCAAGTCCGATGGTTTCCCAACCTACAACTTTGCAAACGTAGTAGACGATCATCTGATGGGCATTACCCACGTTGTAAGAGGAAATGAGTATTTGTCTTCTTCTCCGAAGTACAATCGTCTGTATGATGCATTCGGCTGGGAAGTTCCAGTATACGTTCATTGCCCACTGATCACCGATGAGGAGCACAAGAAGTTGTCCAAGCGCTGCGGTCATTCTTCTTTTGAGGATTTGTTAGAGCAGGGATTTCTTCCAGAGTGTATCGTAAACTTTGTAGCATTGCTTGGCTGGAGCCCGGCAGACAATCAGGAAAAGATGACGATGCAGGAGATGATCGAGAAGTTCGATTACACCAAGATGAGCAAGTCTCCGGCTGTATTTGACTATGGAAAGTTAAAGTGGTTAAACGGCGAGTATATCAAGGAGATGGACGATGCTCGTTACATGGAAATGGCACTTCCACACATCAAGAAGGTTGTTACCAGAGATTGTGATTATGAGAAGATCGCAAAGATGGTAAAGACTCGTATCGAGGTATTCCCAGATATCGAGGCACTGGTAGATTTCTTCCAGGAGGTACCGGAGTACGACAGCGAGATGTACGTTCATAAGAAGATGAAGACCACAAAGGAGTCCTCTTTACAGCTGTTAAATGAGGTTCTTCCAGTGCTTGAGGCACAGGACGATTTCTCCAATGACGCACTGTTCGCTTCTCTTAGCGCATTTGCAAAGGAGAAGGGATACAAGACTGGCTTTGTAATGTGGCCGATCCGTACCGCTGTTTCTGGAAAGCAGTCTACACCAGGCGGTGCAACGGAATTGATGGAGATTCTTGGAAAAGAGGAGTCCATTGCACGTATCAAGGCTGCAATCGAGAAGCTTTTAAAGTAAGAAACTATTAGCAAGAAGCTTTTAAAATTAAAAAGAGTTTAAAATTAAAACTTCTAAAATGAGAGGCTTCTAAAATGAGAGGCTTCTAAAATAAGAGGTTTCTAAAAAAGTAATAAATATGTGGAATCAATATGCCGAACAAAAAGGAGAGAGAAATGGCAAAGCATAAGAATGATGAGTATGAAGGACGCGATACCGTCACACTGACACTGGATGACAACTCTGAGTTAGAGTGTATCGTACTTTGCATTTTCAAGGGTGGAGACAGAGAGTATATTGCACTGCTTCCAACTGAGGGAATTGAGTCTGAGGAGGGTACTGTTTATCTGTACCGCTATGAGGAAGATGAGCAGGGTAATCCAAATCTGACGAACATCGAGTCTGATGAAGAGTATGACATCGCTTCGGATGCATTTGATGAGTTCCTTGATGACGAAGAGTATGACGAGTTAGTCAGCGAGGAAGAGTTAATGGCAGAGGAAGAGGACGCAAAGAACTTCTAAAAATTTCGAAAAACATCACTTTAGAGTGCAAAGAAAAGGAACCGGGAAAAATCAAATCCTCGGTTCCTTTTTTCGATTTGTTCATTTTAAGCCAATTTTCAATTCTAGTTTTCAATTCTAGTTTTCAAATCCAGCTTTCAAATCCAGCTTTTCATTTCAATTTTTCTTTTCTTCTGTTTCATTTAACTCCGTTAGAAAACGACTTGGAATGCGTTCCTTGCCAGATGCCTCGCGGACACAGTATAGATGCAGATGTTCTTTTGCCCTAGTAATCCCGACATAGAATAAGCGGCGCTCCTCCTCCAGATCCGCATCGACGGCGGCGCGGGCGTGCGGAATGTTATCCTCGTTGATATCTGGAATCATGACAATCGGGTACTCGAGACCTTTCGCACAGTGAAGAGTGCACAGGCAGACACCGCTCTCATTCTGGGCATCCTTTGCAGCCTGACTTTTTGCCTGCTTTTGCAGTTCCTCCGTATAATTGTCAATATAGGTGAACCATTCAGCAAAGGTGCGGCAGGACTGGCTGCTCTCATGGACAGCATTCAGCACATCGAGAAGCTCCTGTTCGTTAATGTGATGTTCCTTTGCGTAGTCTTTCAGGTAGTCTTGATATTTCATCGCGTTGGACAGATAGTGGATTGCGGCATATGGGGACATGCGCTTCATGATCATAAGATCATATTCAAGGCGGTCAAGGCGCTCAAGCATCCAATCCTTGTCCTTATAGTATTCCTTTAACTGAGCTACGCTGATATCTGCGGTAAATGGTGCGAGAGCTTCACGCTTAATATAGCGATTGGGACGGTTCATGACGCGAAGCCAGTTTGCGCGCGTATTTCCAGTGCCAGAGACGAGGCGAAGATAGGCGATGATATCGAGCGCGATCCAATGAGCAAACAGATTGGGAATCGCATCCTTCATATGAAAGGGAATGTTGCTTTTCATCAGCGCATCCATGACAAAGCGAATGCCGAGATTGGTGCGAAACAGTACGGCCATCTCTTCGTAGGCATAGCCCTGCGCATGGTACTCGCGAATCTGCGTCGTTAAGAAACGATTTTGCTCGGCGGTATCGCGGCACAGCTTTAAAAAGACTGGAGCACCAGCCTTGTGTGAGGCACGAATTGTTTTTGGAAAGCGCGCCGTATTGTGTACAATCAGATGATTAGCAGCGGCAACAATGTAGGCGTCGGAACGATAATTGATATCAAGAAGAATGCGCTTTGCATTCGGATAATCCTTTTCAAAGCCTAACATAATCTCCGGGCGTGCCCCACGAAAACGATAGATCGACTGGTCATCATCGCCGACGATAAACAGGTTGTTTTTCGGCGCGGCAAGCAGGCGAATCGTCTGATACTGCACAAGATTGATATCCTGAAACTCGTCAATTAAAATGTAAGAGAAACGCTGCCGCCATGCGTCTAAGATGTCGCGCCGTTTGGACAACAGCTCATAGGTCATCGTCAAAATATCATCAAAATCAACCTTGTTTGCCTGACGAAGCTTCTTTTCATAAAGGCGATACACGCGGCGAAATACGTTTTCTGGGCAGCTCTTAGCATAGTAGTAGTCAAGTGACAGACAGTTGCTCTTAACGGTGGAGATTTCACCGAGCAGATTGGAGGCGAGCTCGTTAAAATCGGGTGCATCCATCTCAAGCTCATCAATGATGCTCTCGATGATCTTATACTGTTCCCGCTGCGTCAGGATGTTGGAGGCATCGTATTGGTAGGCATGCTTTAAAATGCGGTAGAAAACAGAGTGAAAAGTGCCAAAAGTAACGCCCGTGGAGCATGCTGCATCCGAACGGGCGTTTCTCTTCTGGTAAAGGGTAAGAAAACGGCTCTGCATTTCATTTGCCGCAGCTCTCGTAAAGGTGATTACAAGAATGTGTGAGCCTGGAATGCGGTAGTGCTCCAGAAGCGTCACGATTCGGTTTGTAATCACAGTCGTCTTGCCAGAGCCTGGACCGGCAAGAACAAGAGCGGGGCCATCCTTATGGGCGATGGCCTGAGTCTGGGTATCTGAAAAAGCCATGAAAAACCTCTTTATTATACATTGAAACGGAACAGAATGACATCGCCGTCCTGAACCACATAGTCCTTGCCCTCAAGACGAACAAGTCCTTTTTCTCTGGCGGTTACGTAAGACTGGCAGTCCATCAGATCCTGATAGCTTACAACCTCAGCGCGGATAAATCCTCTCTCAAAATCGGAGTGAATCTTTCCAGCAGCCTGCGGAGCCTTGGTGCCCTTGGTGATAGTCCATGCTCTGGACTCGTCCGGACCGGAAGTCAGGTAGCTGATCAGACCAAGCAGAGAGTAGCTTGCGGAAATCAGCTTGTCAAGACCAGACTTCTCAAGACCAAGATCCTCTAAGAACATCTTCTTCTCATCGTCGTCCAGCTCAGAAATCTCAGCCTCGATCTCAGCGCAGATCACAAATACTTCACTGCCTTCCTTTGCAGCAAACTCGCGGACAGCGGCAACGTGCGGATTGGATGCACCATCATCTGCCAGATCACTCTCGGATACGTTTGCAGCGTAGATAACCGGCTTGCTGGTTAAGAGGTTCAGACTTGCGATGAACGCAGCCTCGTCCTCGTCATCCGGCTCAACGGTCTTTGCCTGATGGCCTTCCTCTAAAGCAGCCATCAGCTTCTTTAAGGTGACAAGCTCTTTTGCAAGGCTCTTGTCGTTCATAGCACTTCTGGTCGTTTTTGCGATACGGCGCTCTAAAACCTCCTGATCGGCAAAGATCAGCTCCATCTCGATGGTTTCGATATCATCAACTGGGTCAATGTGACCGTTTACGTGGATGATGTTGGAATTTTCAAAGCAGCGGACAACATGCACAATCGCGTCTACCTCACGGATATTTGCAAGAAACTGGTTTCCAAGTCCCTCACCCTTGGATGCACCCTTAACAAGGCCTGCGATATCAACGAACTCAACAACGGCTGGTGTCACCTTTGCGGAGTGATACAGCTCACCGAGCTTTTTGATACGTTCATCCGGAACCGGTACGATACCCACGTTCGGGTCGATGGTACAGAATGGATAGTTTGCAGACTCAGCGCCTGCTTTTGTCAGGGAGTTAAATAAAGTACTCTTGCCGACGTTTGGCAAGCCTACGATTCCTAATTTCATAGTAAAGATCCTTCCCGTCTGGCTGATGAGTTGCACTTGTACAGCCAGAGCTTTTCCATAATGATAATAAAATCTTGTTTTAATGCCTGCTTTCCCCATAATTTCAGCTCGAAAATCAAAATGATTGGCTCAAAAATCGAAATGATTGGCGAAAGTCCGATCAATTTTTTATTCTATCATAATAAAAACAGAAATACAACCGTTTCTGTCGCAAGAAATTCCGAAAAGGGTCTTGTCATTTTAAACAAACTAAGATAAAATAGGTTCTATAATCAGAGACAGATTGAGAAAACAAAAGCAGTCGAGATGTGGCTCTGAGAAAATACTCTATAGTAAAATTGACAAAGGGGAAATATGGTTCTTATGACGAAAGGCAGGGAACCATGTTTTTTGCTACGTTTTTTACAAATGCAAATTGGCTACCATGCACAAAGACCAATGCCACTGTGACAGTAAATGTCATTATTGGAAGCAGGAAGAATCAGTGGGAATCAATCGTATTGTATCAGTTGTATTGGAACGGTTGGCGCTGGGATAAGGCATTGAAGGAAAAAGGAGAAAAAAGAAAGAAGTATGGAATTTGTTCATAAATCAATATTGCTGGATGAGGTGATTGAAAATTTGAACATCCGCGAGGATGGCTGCTATGTGGACGGCACGCTCGGCGGTGCCGGCCATTCCTTTTCGATCTGTTCTCATCTTGGTGAGGGAGGAAGACTTGTCGGTATCGACCAGGATGCGGACGCGATCAAGGCAGCCACAAAGCGCCTTGAGCCGTATCAGGACAAAGTAAGCATTGTGCGAAATAACTATGTGAACTTTGATACCGTTTTGGACGAGCTTGGAATTGGGCAGGTAAATGGTATCCTGTTGGATCTGGGTGTGTCTTCTTATCAGCTCGATGAAGCTTCGCGTGGCTTTACGTACCGTGAAGATGTGCCGCTTGACATGCGTATGGATCAGCGAAATCCAAAGACAGCGGCTGACATTGTCAATGAGTATAGTGAGATGGAACTGTATCGGATGATCCGCGATTACGGTGAGGATCGTTTTGCAAAAAACATTGCAAAGCATATCGTGCGCGCGCGTGAGAAAAAGCCGATCGAGACGACCGGCGAGCTGTGTGAGATCATTAAGGCAGCGATCCCCGCAAAAATGCGTGCTGGCACCGGTCATCCGGCAAAGCAGACCTTTCAGGCACTTCGCATTGAGTTAAATCATGAACTGGATGTGTTAACACAGTCGATTGACCGTATGATCGATCGTCTGGCACTGGGCGGACGTCTCTGCATCATCACATTCCATTCATTGGAAGACCGCATTGTAAAGACAAGATTTCGCACCAATGAAAATCCGTGCATTTGCCCGCCGGGCTTTCCGGTCTGTGTGTGCGGACGTGTTTCTAAGGGAAAGGTGATCACTAGAAAGCCGATTCTTCCTTCCGAACAGGAGATGGAGGAAAATAGTCGCTCGAAGAGCGCAAAACTTCGCGTCTTTGAAAAGGCGTAAGATTATGTAGAAAGGACTGGAGTCATGCAGAAAGGGAAACCGAAAAATGCATACCGTGAGCGAGAAGCCGCAGTCGGAACCTATGCGGATAAACGGGTGCCGGAACTCGAACGGCAGCGTCAGGCACGTATTAGAAGACTCCAGGAACTGGAACGTCAGCAAATCCAACTGCATAGGCGGCGGCTGATCAATGCTACTCTGATACGGCGGCGCGACTCGAGGGCATATGATGTGCCGACTATGCTTGTAGCACTGTTTGCAGCCGGGCTTTTGCTTGTAATGGCACTGATTTATGTGGGGAGGAATGCAGATCTGAATGCAAGTAACAAGAAGGTAGCATCGTTGAAACAGGAGTATGAGCAGCTTCAGACGGACAATGACAACCGGGAAGCGTTGCTCAATGCGTCCGTAGATGTCCAGGCGATTTACAGGACGGCGACCGAGCGGCTTGGCATGAGCTATCCGGAAAAGCATCAGGTAATCACCTATCACAAAACAGAAAGTGGGTACGTTGCACAATATGAAGACATTCCGCAATAAAAGTAAGACAAAAAAGCGCAAAGAGAAAAAAACAAGAAAAGTATACAATGACAAGGCAAAAAAGGATACCGGAAAGCTGGCAAGCCGCATCAACCTCAGAATAAAAATTGTTTCGGGGGGTGTCGCGGCTTGTATGACGTTATTGGTTGTCTACATCGGTGTGCGCTCTGCGACAACAAATGAGGAGTACGAGCGAAAAGCACTCAGCCAGATGAACTATAGCAGTTCAACACTGGTAGCAAAGTCAGGCGAGATTTACGATGCCAATATGACACCAATTGCGGTCAGCAACCGCGTTTACATTCTGATCATTGACCCGAAGGTGATTCTTGAAACCGAAGAAATTTCCGGACGCAAGGGAACAATCGATGCGACCGTACAGGCGATTGCGCAGTGCTTTGATCTGGATGCAGACGAGATAAAGAATACCATTATGGAATCTCCAGATAAAAATTATCTGCGTTATGTACCAGAAGGCTGGAGCAGCAAGAAATATCTTGTAACAGAGGAGCAGAAGGTTGCTTTTGATGCGCTTGAGGCCGAAATAAATGGCACGGCTGAAACGGAGGCTTCGACAACTGCAGCAGAAGGAATCGATTCGGATGCAGCATTAAATTTGGCTGAATCAGGAGAACAATCAGGAGAAGCAGCCACAGAAGTAACCACGACTGCTTCTCAAACAGCATCCACAGCATCGGATTCATCCTCAGCAGAAGATGACGAGACGAAGGGTGCGCGAGTTGTTGGTGTGTGGTTTGAGACCGAGTATCAGCGCTACTATCCGTATGGCGATTTGGCGAGCAAGGTGATCGGTTTTACGACAAAGGACAGTACCGAGGGTATTTGGGGACTAGAGCGCTATTACAATGAGGAACTTCGCGGAACAAATGGCCGAAGCTATAGCTATATCGATAGCAATGAAAATCTGATTCGCGATGTCATTGAGCCAACGGATGGTTATTCGCTTGTATCGACAATCGACATGAATCTCACAAAGATCCTCAGTAACACCGCAAAGGAATGGATCAATGAGACCGACGAAAATGGCGAGAAAATCCGAACAGCAAAGAGCTACAGCATTCTTGCGATGGATCCAAATACTGGAGCGGTCAAGGCGATGGTGACCGATACGGATTACGATCTGAATAATCCAAATGATCTGACCAACTTCTATACTGATGAGGAACTGGCAACTTTTGCAAACAATGAAAAAATGTCAGAGGACTATGCGGATTATCTGGAGAAGGAACAGGAAAAATTAAAGGAACAAATGACCGCTGCGGCGTCTGAGGGTGCCAATAGTGACGCTTCGACAAATACAACAACAGCATCGGATTCGCTTGAAATCGCAATGGCATCGCCGTATGCTGCTTATCTGGATAAGGACGGCGCATGGGATCATGAAAACTATCCAACCACGACGGATGTGCAGAATGAGATCTGGCGAAATGGTATCATCAGTAACTCTTTTGAGCCTGGTTCCACTGGAAAGATTATCACGTATGCAGCAGCGATCGAAGAGGGATTGATCACGGAGGATACCCTGTTTGATGACAGTGAAGGCTTTTTGAACATTGGAAGAACCATGGTAAAGTGCCATAACTATGCGACAGGTGGTTGTGGTATTATTACTGCGAAGGATGCAGTTGCACAGTCGTGTAACGTAGCCTTTATGGAAATTGGAAAGCTGCTTGGACCAGAGACATTTGTGAAGTATCAGCAGCTTCATAACTTTGGTCAGAAGACCGGAATCGATCTTCCTGGTGAAGCCAGCTGTGAAGGCCTTCTGTACACAGCAGATCAACTCGGTGAACTTGAGTTAGCAACGAGTGCGTTTGGTCAGTGCTACAATGTAACGATGATCCAGATGGCAGCGTCCTTCTGTGCAGATATCAATGGTGGCTATTATTACAAGCCATACACCGTTGAGAGCATTCTCGATCAGGATGGAAACGTAGTAGAATCTGTTAAGCCAACACTTGTGCGTCAGGTCATCAGCGAGGAGACCAGTGCAACTGTGCGCAGAGCACTTGAGTTTGCCGTTACCGACGGAACTGTTTATGGTGTGCAGGTTGCAGATCGTGAAAACGGTGTCAAGATGGATGGCTATGATTTCGGCGGAAAGACCGGAACTGCGCAGAAGCTGCCTCGTTCCGAGGATAAATATATCATTTCGGTAATTTCTTCAGCACCAATGAGTTCACCACAGCTAGTATTGTATGTAGTAGTTGATGAGTATGAAGGAAGTGACGAAGACGGAAGTGCACCAGTACAGTATCTGTCTGGTCGCTTATGGTACGCCATCAAAGATTATATTGGTCTGTACTCTGAACTGGATGCAGATGTAAACAGCTATGATTGGACGACACCAACCGAAAATGACAGCATGAATGGAGAATCTATCTTTACCGATTCAGAGGGGGATACGAATGCACTTCCAGTACCGCCGATAGCGGGAGCTGTAGAAGAAACCGATCCAGTAGTGGAAAATCAGGATGACAATATCATTGATCCGGAGGATGCTCTTGTCGATCCGGCAGATGAAAATCAGGCTGTCGATCCAGCCGAGGGTGTGGCGGATCCGGCACAGGATGGACAGCAGTAAAAAAGTAATATAAATATAAAAAAGAATCTTGAAATTCAAAACCTAGAGGAAGCGCCTTCGTAAATCTTCTGGGGTGCATGTATTTCAGGATTCTTTTTTTGTGCCTGTTTGCATACATATAAAATCAAGGAAAATAGGAAACACTTGAATCGGTGAAAATAGGAAATTACTTGAATGTAAATCAAAATTCAAATTTAGATTTTAATTCAAATGGAACACGCCAAAAGGAGCCCGCCTCGCCTCGTCCCGTGCGCACCATGCACCGCCGGGGCATTCTTCGGATTTCATTGGCGATCGGCGCGGCGCTTGTCTATCTATGTGTGCGCCTTGGTGATCTAATGCTTGTACAATCATCCCATTATCAGGATTTGGCTTATGATCTTCATACAAGAGAGCGTCAGCTAAAGGCTATGCGCGGCGAGATTCAGGATCGAAACGGTAAGGTCCTTGCGGCAAATCGCACGGTCTGTACAATCTCGTTGATTCATAGCCAGATCAAGGACACCGATGCGGTGGTGGCAGCGTTATCCGATGCACTCGATATGGATGCCGATGCGGTGCGTAAAAAGGCAGAGAAGATTACGGCCCGCGAGATCGTAAAGACAAATGTGGAAAAGTCAGTTGGTGATGCGATTCGTGAGCTTGATCTGGCAGGTGTAAAGGTGGACGAAGATTATAAGCGCTATTATCCGTTTGGAAGTCTCGCGTCAAAGGTGCTTGGTTTTACCGGAGCGGACAATCAGGGCATCATTGGGCTTGAAGTCTCCTATGATGAGGTGCTTCAAGGTATCAATGGCAGTATTTTGACCTACACCGATGCCGCCGGAATCGAGTTAGAAAACACGGCGGAGCAGCGCGTGGAGCCGATTGCGGGAAACACGCTTCGTCTGACATTGGATTGGAACATTCAAAGCTTCGTGACACAGGTGTGTTATGAGGTCATGGAAGAGAAACAGGCAAAAGAGGTCTCCTGCATTGTCATGAACCCGCAAAACGGTGAGATCTATGCGATGGCAAATGTGCCAGAGTTTGATTTAAATCATCCATTCGAGCTGCCCGAAGGCACCTACTATGAGAATGAACAGCAGCGTCAGGATCTGCTGAACCAGATGTGGCGAAATGCGAACGTCAGCGATACCTACGAGCCAGGATCTACATTTAAGACGGTCACGGCGGCAGCGGCACTTGAGGCGGGTGTTGTCACGTTTCAGGATACCTTTTCCTGCCCTGGCTTTTACATCGTCGAGGACCGGCGAATTCGCTGCCATAAGGTGAGCGGTCATGGCGGGGAGACGTTTTTGCAGGGCATCCAAAATTCCTGTAATCCAGTCTTTATTCAGGTGGGACTGCGGCTTGGCGCGGACCGTTTTTATTCCTATTTTGAGCAGTTTGAGCTGTTAAAAAAGACAGGCGTGGATCTGCCGGGTGAGGCACGCACGATCATGCATGATCCGGCAAAGATCGGTGAGGTGGAGCTTGCAACGATCTCATTTGGACAGTCCTTTCAGCTGACCACACTTCGCCTGATCACGACAATCAGCTCCTTTATCAATGGCGGTCACACGGTTGTGCCACATCTGGGGATGGCAGTCATGTCCTTTGACGGCACAAGCACACAAAAAATCGCATACGGCGATGGAACACAGGTGTTAGATGCGGCAGTCAGTGCGCAGATGCGCGAGTGTCTGGAAAGCGTTGTGGCAGAGGGCGGTGGCAAAAAGGCATACATAGAGGGCTATCGCATCGGTGGAAAGACCGCAACCTCTGAGAAGCTGCCGCGTGGAACTGGAAAATATATTAGCTCCTTTGTCGGCTTTGCACCAGCGGACAATCCGCAGGTCATTGCGATCATGACGGTCGATGAGCCGCAGGGTATTTACTATGGAGGAACGATTGTGGCACCGCAGGTCAAAAAGATTTTCGAAAATATATTGCCTTACCTTGATTTATAGTGCTATACTCACCATGAGTAAAAATTTCCTATGGTGAAGCAATTTACGAAAACGGTTCGACGGTTGCCACTGAAAAGGCAACTTATCTTACCGTTCGGTACTGTGGGACAGAAAGGCGAAGACATTATGAAGAATAAGGTATTGGTTGCAGGATGTGGAATCAGCGGCATCGGCGCAGCACGTATGTTGTTAGCTGCCGGCAAATCCGTAATTTTGTATGATGGAAATGATAAGAAAGATAAGGAAGAGATTCGTGCACAGGTGGCACAGGATTCATCTGATGAGACGCTTTCAATTATGCTTGGAACACTCACTCAGGAAGTGATTGACCAGTCTGAGTACTGCGTGATCAGCCCAGGTATTCCGACCGATCTGCCATTTGTGGAGGAGTTAAAGAAGAACGGCGTTCCGATTTGGAGTGAGATCGAGCTGGCCTACCATTATGCAAAAGGCCAGGTGATCGGTATCACCGGAACCAACGGAAAGACCACGACCACTGCATTGACCGGCGAGATTATGGCTGCTCATTTTGGCGCTGAGAAGACCTTTGTTGTTGGAAACATTGGAACAGCCTATACAGGCAAGGCACTTGAGACAAAGGATGACAGTGTCACCGTAGCGGAGATCAGCAGCTTCCAGTTGGAGACGGCAATCACCTTCCGTCCTCATGTCAGCGCGATCTTAAATATCACGCCAGATCATTTAAATCGTCATAAGACAATGGAGTGCTACATCGCCGTTAAGGAATCCATCACAAAGAACCAGACAAAGGAGGATTTCTGCGTATTAAATTATGATGATGAAGTGCTGCGTGCGTTTGCAGATCAGTGTCCGGCAACCGTTCTGTTCTTCTCCAGCCGTCATAGTCTTAGTGAAGGCTTCTGCATGGATGGAAATCGTCTGGTTTATCGTCACGATGAAACCGAGGAGCTGATTGGAACGACCGATCAGTTTAACCTTGTTGGCCAGTGCAACTATGAAAATATCATGGCAGCAACCGCGATTGGCATTGCAATGGGTGTTCCGATGGCAACCATTCAGCAGACGGCTTATCAGTTCAAGGCCGTTGAGCACCGTATTGAGTATACCGCGACCAAGAAGGGTGTGCGTTATTACAACGATTCCAAGGGAACAAACCCAGATGCAGCGATTCAGGGCATTCGTGCAATGACCACACCGACCTGCCTGATCGGAGGCGGCTACGATAAGGGATCGACCTACGACGAGTGGATTGCCGAGTTTGGCGATAAAATCAAGTATCTTATTCTGATCGGACAGACCTCGGAGGCGATTGCCGAGTGCTGCAAGAAGCATGGCTTTACGAACTATGAGTTTGCATCTTCGATGGAAGAGGCTGTTGCAAAGTGTGCGGCACACGCAAATCCGGGTGAGGCGGTACTGTTATCTCCGGCATGTGCAAGCTGGGGCATGTTCGATAACTACGAGCAGAGAGGCCGCATCTTCAAGGATCTGGTAAGAAAGCTTCCAGACTAAAATAGCGGCAGTGGTAGATAGAGAACATACCAACTGTGAGTGAAAACGAAATCAAGAGCAATAGGGGAGTAGAGAATGGCAGAAAAACTTTCTGTACATCCGAAAAAAGGCAGGGGACGATTGGACCCCTGCCTGCTTCTTATACTGACGATATTGCTGGCGGCCGGACTGGTGATCTTGTTCAGCGCAACAAGGTACACCGATGCAAAAGAGCATCCCGGCCAGCCATTTTATACGATCACAAGGCAGGCAGTCTTTCTGCTTGCCGCTTTTTTTTCGATGCTGATGGTATCACGCACCGATTACCACAAATTGTTAAAATTATCCTTTCCGGGATTTCTTCTTAGCATTGCGCTCGGCGTGCTCGTCTTGTTTTTTGGAAAAGAGGTAAATGGACAGAAGCGTTGGTTTGCGGTTGGGCCGATCTCCTTTCAGCCAGCAGAATTTGCCAAGCTGATGCTAATCTTTATGTTGACCTCTTTTTTTCATAAAAATTATCGAAAGTCGAAGGATTGGAGTCTGATTGGAAAAGCTGTATGTATCACAATGCCGCTTTTTTTGCCGGTCGTGGAGGCAAATCTTAGCTCTGGACTCATTCTGGTGGGCATTGCTTTTGTCATGACCTATGTGGCGTCGGAGCACCGTCTATTTTTTTTCGTCAGCGTTGCGGCAGCGGTGGCGGCGTGTGTTGCCGCATTTCAATCGGGACTTCTTGCGGCAGTTCTCGATGAATATCAGATGAATCGTATCTATGCGTGGATAGACCCAGAAGAGTTTCCGTTAAGCAATGGATTTCAGATTTTGCAGGGACTATATGCGATCGGTGCAGGTGGCATTTTTGGCACCGGACTAGGAAACAGTCTGCAAAAATTAGGCTTTCTTCCAGAAGCACAAAACGATATGATTTTTTCGATTATTTGTGAGGAATTTGGGCTGTTTGGCGCGGTGCTTTTAATTTTTCTTTTCCTATTATTATTGTGGCGTATGATGGACATTGCGCAGAATGCGCCAGATGATGAGGGGATGTTTCTTGTGAGTGGCATTCTGGCACAGATTGGAATTCAGGTGCTGTTAAATATTTCGGTTGTCACAAACACGATTCCCAATACCGGAATTAGCCTTCCTTTTATCAGCTATGGTGGCTCGTCAATTTTATTTTTGCTGACAGAAATGGGGATTGTTTTTCGCGTATCATCTGAGGCAAAAGAGGCACAATAAAAATAAGTCACATATGATAATATAAGAAGACAATGTCTTCTTAGAAGGAGGGAATCAGTGGCATATCTGGAAATTAGGCAGACGGGCCCGCTTTCGGGCACTTATCGCGTGCAGGGTTCAAAAAACGCAGTCCTTCCAATGCTGGCAGCCACGCTTTTGGTTCCGGGAAAGACGACCCTGCGCCGTGTCCCGCGAATACGGGACGTCAATGTAATGTTAGAGCTTCTTGGCCTTCTTGGCTGTCGCTTTGTATGGACGGACGAGGAATTGATTATAGATGCGAGCAATGTCAATAACTGGGAGATTCCAAAGGAACTGATCGGACAGATGCGTTCTTCTGTGATTTTGCTTGCACCAATCTTGCATCGAATGAAAAAGGCGGCTGTCGTGGAGCCGGGCGGCTGTTCGATTGGGCGGCGGCCCATCGACATTCATTTGTATGTGTTGGAGTCGCTTGGTGTGAAGTTTACCTGTGAAAAGGAGTTCATTCTCGCACAGACAGACGACTTTTGGGGCGCTGTACTTACACTTAAGTTTCCATCCGTCGGTGCGACCGAGCAGGCCATTTTGGCAGCAGTGGTGGCAGAGGGCACAACGGTCATTCAAAATGCGGCGCGTGAACCGGAAATTGCCGAACTTTGTCAGATGCTTCGCGGTATGGGGGCCAACATTGCAGGGGATCAGACCGGCAGTATCGTGATCGAGGGCGTGAAAACACTGCACGAGAGTGTATATGAAGTGGGAGCGGATCGCATCGTGGCGGCGACTTGTCTGAGTGCACTCGCTGTCTGTGCCGGTGAAATTACGCTCACACAGATAAAAACTTCTTATTTAGATGGTGTGACCAGCGTGTTTGAGCAGTTAGGCTGTCGCATCACAGCGCACGGAGATACGCTGACAGCAAGAAGAAGCAACCCTCTCAAGGAGATCCCTTTTTTGAAAACAAGTCCGTATCCGGGCTTTCCAACGGATGTGCAGTCGCTTGTTATGGCGGTGCTTTCGTTTGCAGATGGTAAATCTGTTGTGGAGGAGGGCATATTTGAAGGAAGATTTCGTACGGCTTACCAGTTGCAAAAAATGGGGGCAGAGATTATAATGAAAGATAACCAAGCCATAATTTGGGGTGGAAGTCTGCGTGGTGCAGAGGTAACGGCCCCAGATTTAAGAGGAGGAGCAGCCCTCGCGGCGGCAGGGCTTGGTGCGGACGGTGTGACAAAAGTGTACGGCTATGAGCACATCGCCAGAGGATATGAAGATCTTGCAGGCATGTTTCGGGCGCTTGGCGCACAGGCGTATCTGCGGGAGTAAGCCGATTTGCTGAAAGGAAGGTGGAACTGTACCATACAGTGCACAGTAGGGAATTAGTCAGAGTATATGTTTGATGAAGAGTTAGCCAGACACACAAAAAGAAAAAAGAGAATATTGACAGGCATCCTGGCGATAGTTGGGATTCTGGCTATCGCCGTTACCGTGTTTTTCACCGCTTACATCACTGACTGCCAGATTGTGGGAAATCAGTATTCCAAGGAGCAGGAGATTGAGGACAAGCTTTTTTCAACACCGATGGAACAGCGATTTTTCTATCAGCTTTTCCGGGCGGTCACGCACACACAGAAGGCGATTGATGGGCTTGCCAAGTATCAGATGGAGTTTTCACCGGATTTGTCTGTGAAGGTTACCGTCACGGAGAATTCAATCGTCGGTGCCGTTCGGTGGGAGCATCATCTTTATTATTTTGACCGGTACGGATATGTGCTGGCAATGGATGCGGATGTTTCCGGTATGGTTCCTGTTGTGGATGGAAGCAATTTTCAGGATGTTTCGCTGTATATGCATCTGGACAGCGAAAACAGCAGTCTCGCGGAGGATATCCTGCAGCTGACACAGCTTCTGACAGACAATGGGATTGCGGCAGATGCCGTTTCCTATGATGAACAGATGCAGGCGGTTGTCACGCTTGGTGAGGTAAAGGTCAGCCTCGGAACACGCGACAATATGACCGACAAGATTGCGGAGCTGTGTGCGATCATTGAAAGCGGCGGTCTAAGCGGTCTGAAGGGGACGCTTCATCTGGAGAATTGCGGGGATGGCAGTACGAGTTCCTATATATTCGACAGAGAGTAACAAAAAAAACAACAAAAAAGGGTTGGCACAGAAATGGTCACAGAAATTTAAGAATTTTTTTTGAAGAAAGCGAAATTTCGGGTTGATTATTTTGCGGAATAATAATATAGTATTAAGGTAGAAAGTGTAAGGAGGAATATAACTTTGTTAGAGATTAAAATAAACGAATCGGAAGGTTCGGCAAAGATTGTTGTGGTAGGTGTTGGCGGAGCAGGTAACAATGCTGTAAACCGCATGGTAGACGAGGATATCGTAGGTGTTGAGTTTGTCGGAGTCAATACAGACAAACAGGCCTTACAGTTCTGCAAGGCTCCGACCGCGATTCAGATCGGCGAGAAACTGACAAAGGGTCTTGGCGCAGGTGCAAAGCCGGAAGTAGGCGAGAAGGCTGCTGAGGAGAGCTTGGATGATCTGAAGGAAGCCATGAAGGGTGCCGACATGGTATTTGTTACATGCGGTATGGGTGGCGGTACCGGTACTGGTGCAGCTCCGATCATTGCTGGTCTGGCAAAGGAGATGGGAATCCTTACAGTTGGCGTTGTAACAAAGCCGTTCTCTTTCGAGGGAAGAACTCGTATGAATAACGCACAGAGTGGTATTGAGAGACTTAAGGAGTCTGTAGACACCCTGATCGTTATCCCGAATGATAAGTTACTTCAGCTGGTTGACAGACGCACCACCATGCCAGAGGCATTAAAGAAGGCAGATGAGGTTTTACAGCAGGCTGTTCAGGGTATCACAGACTTGATCAATATCCCAGGACTGATCAACCTCGACTTCGCAGATGTTCAGACCGTTATGAAGGACAAGGGTATCGCACACATCGGTATCGGAACTGCTACTGGAGATGACAAGGCAATCGACGCTATGAAGATTGCTGTTTCCAGCCCGTTACTTGAGACCACTATTGAGGGTGCTACTAACGTCCTGATCAATATCGCTGGTGATGTAAGTCTTCCAGAGGTTCATGAGGCTGCAAGCTACGTTCAGGAACTCGCAGGCGACGATGCAAATATCATCTTCGGTGCTACATACGATGAGAATGCAACCGATGAGGTTACAATCACCGTTATTGCTACTGGCGTAGAGGACAAGAACCTGGAAGGTGTACAGGCTCAGGCACCAAAGAAGGCATCTGGCGCAAAGGCATCTGATTTCGCATACCGTGTACCGGCAAACAAGGAGTTTGCTGCGAAGGAGCCAAAGTTTGAGGGGTCCGGATTTAGTATTCCGAAGCCGCAGAAGGAAGTAAAGGATATCAGTATTCCGACGTTCTTAAAGCGTAACTAATTTGCAACCCGCAAGTTTTACGAAGGGGGGCTTCGGCGAAGTGTTTAGGTTACGGTGATAACCCGGAAATATAAATTAAGATAAGAAATTATACGAGAGAGAAGCACAGAAATGTGACTTCTCTTTCTTGTTCTTGTTACTCATTTTGTAACGTAGACTATATCATAGTAGTTGATAGGCATTTTTTAGGTGATGAATATGATTGCAGTCGATCTTTACTTTCTGATGAATGCGGCATATGACCTGACGCTTCTTTGTGTAGTTGGAATTGTAGCGAAGAAGAAATTATGTTTTGGACGCGTATTAGTAGCCGCTCTTTTGGGCGCAGCATGGAGCTTATTCGCATTAATTATTGCCTTGTATTTTACATTACCATCATTTATGCTGCTGATTGGAAAACGAATTACATATCTCCTCTGCCCCTATCTGATGTGTCGCATTGCATATCGAAGAGATACAAGTGTGACACAAAAGAAAAGTATATGCCAGACCATCGAATTCCTTTTATATTTTTACGTAGTTGGAGCATTGATTAGTGGCCTGATGCTCTTATTAAAGTGGGCAGGCATACGCATTCCATCATGGATTTTAATGCCGATATGCGGTGCTTTGGCTACTGGTGTGTGGCTGTATCTTACAAAGAGAGAAAGACAAAAGAATCAGATCTATGAAGTCACGCTTATGTATCATGGCAAGACGGCTTGCATTAAAGCGCTATATGACAGTGGAAATACGCTCATGACAATGAAAGGCGAGCTGGTTCATGTGTTAGCACCATCTATATGGAAGGAATTCATTGGTGAGGATTCGTGGCAGGAAGATGGCTTTGCGATTCCTTATCAGACAGTCAGCGAAGCGTCTGTGATGCCAGGGATTTATCTGGATGAGATTCACATAGAAGTTGATAAGAAGGAGCCTGATATGAGTAAAAAAAGTACAGATATCTGTATTCGTGCGGCGATTGCCCTTGGCAGCATGGAGCTTGACGGCACAGGTGGCTGTCAAATGCTGTTGCATCGTGATACATTTAACGAAATAAAATAGTCTTATGGAGAGAATAGATAGAATTGGGGGAACGATTTTGGCAGGTGACAGGCGTGTTCGACAGCCTTTTCATTTCGTTTGTGGTAAGATAGGTTCATTCCTGTATGAAAGGTGCTATAGAAGCGGCACCGAACTGGTTTGAAAAAGGAGGATAGCCTATGATGAAGGAGCAGACAAAAGAGCGGACAAAGGCATGGCGCACCTTCCTGCAGCATGTTTCAGGAGGAATGGGAGGCCGATGCCGGATCTATTACATAGGCGGAACCGATGTGCTTCCTCAGCCGCTTTCGGCAAAGGAAGAAGAACATTTAATTTCCTGTATGGGAACCGTGTACGAGAAGGAGGCTAAGAGTAGGCTCATTGAGCATAATTTGAGACTCGTAGTTTATATCGCTAAGAAATTTGAAAACACGGGTGTTGGGGTCGAAGATCTCATTTCAATTGGAACGATTGGGTTGATCAAGGCGATCAATACCTTCAATAAGACAAAAAAGATCAAGCTTGCAACGTATGCATCCCGCTGCATCGAGAATGAAATTTTAATGTACTTGCGAAGAAACAGCAAGCGAAAGACTGAGGTTTCCATTGACGAGCCATTAAATGTAGACTGGGATGGTAATGAATTACTACTGTCAGATATTCTCGGAACGGACGAGGATATGGTTTACCGCGATATGGAGGAGGAAGCCGAGCGCAAGCAGCTGTCAAATGCTTTGTCGAAGCTTCCCACTCGTGAGCGTCGTATTGTTGAGCTTCGCTATGGAATCAACACGGATGATGATCGCGAGATGACGCAAAAAGAAGTCGCTGATTTGATGGGAATCTCACAGTCCTATATTTCTAGACTAGAGAAAAAAATCATGAACCGCCTGAGAAAAGATATGGTTCGTTACGGGTAAAAGATATAAGTTTATAGCAAACATTGCATTAGAAAGCTTCCTGTATACTTTAAATAGGTCAAGAGATTGACGAAAAAAATACCTCA
>CAVCXB010000048.1:0-21220 GCA_963605535.1 Wujia chipingensis | reverse complement strand
CTTGTTTTCTTGATAAAGACCTCCTTCCTTGCTGGGCTTGCGAAAAAATAGTTTCTTTTGTTACTTCTATTATCGCTTAAAATCTCAAAAAGTGGGAGGTTTTTTTATATTATTTTTTACTCGTCAGAGCTGACCACGAGCACGATTGAGCTTGTAGAGATTTTCAAATATCCACTTCGCGCAAACAACTTCATCCCTATCTCTTCTCAATCATCAAATGATGAAAAAATGCAATATCCTTATATCCATCCATATCTGATACCCGCATCTCAATTTCCACCATTTTATCCTGCCAGTCAGTCTCCTTCTGTATTTCCTGATTTTGTTGCAGATCCCAGAAAGTTCTTATCCCTAGTGTCTTCGTAATTGCAAGTTTTGGACACCATTTCTCAATATCTGTATCCTCATAGTAATGAATTGCTCCATACTTAGAAGCCATTCCATCGCAACCATCCAACAGGCTATGGGCATGTCCGAAATCATTTAAAAGGACAACCATCTGCATTACCCTACCTGCACGATTATGTTTTACAACAGAAATCTTGCCATTAAACTTTAAAATCCTTGCAAATTCCTTGACAATATTCACTCTATCCTCGGCATACTCCAAAACGTTGTGACAGATAATCATATCAAAAGTCTCATCATCAAACTTACACAATTCATTAATACCACCTATAATTTGTACATACTGGTTGTCAGCCCACCGCTCTTTTATGCTATCTTCATCCGGTTCAATAGCTATTACATCGTTATGCTCTGCCAAATAATTTGCAGTTACTCCAATACCACTGCCAAAATCAAGTATCTTCTTATCACGAACGTTTCCTAACTGTTTCCAGACAATTCGCTTCATCAAACATTCCCAAGGCTGTAAATTTGTTACTTGTCTGCTCATCCTATCAACTCCATTCCATTTTTGCAAATCCATACTTTTTAATTTTCTCAAAAAACGCAAGCATTCCATCCTCAACTGCCAACTGCTCCAATTCTTCCTTTGGCAAGTCATAATAATACTTTCCTGTCTTTAAGTCTAATGAAATACAGTCAAGCGGAAATCCCGCTTTTCGAATTGTACTATGAGGTGTATCCGTCAGCAGAAATCGTTCGCTTGCAACAGAAGGGTCCATGGTTTCAAAAATTTGTGTCTCATCCAGTATCAGGCAAATTGCATTTCGGTAGTATGCGGTAAGAGTTCCATACTGCTTTGCCAACCCTGTATAATATGCAAGCATCTCATCATCCGACAAACAGCGTCCATTTATGTTTCGCACATGAACTCCTGGCTGGATTTCATCCGGGGCCTCATCAAAATACAAGCCAGAATCACAAGAAAATACTGGCATTTTAAATGCCTGATAATACGCCATCGCTTTCTGTCTCGCATTTTCTAACGGCATATTTCCAGTTTCCGGCACGCTAGGAATCGTATAGCCTTCCTTTTTTAGATCTTCCAATCCGATCAGATCAATTCCAAGCGGCTGTAACCGAATTTTCATCACATTCAGTTTTGCCTGATTCCCCGTTCCAAATAATAATTTCATATAGTTATTCTCCTTTATACTTGGGCAGTGTTACAAAAAAGACCCGGAAGGATAAACCTTCCAGGTCTTTGAGTTCTTGATTGATATGAGATAAAATCTCGTGATTATCTCTTGGAGAACTGTGGAGCGCGACGAGCAGCCTTTAAGCCCGGCTTCTTTCTTTCCTTCATTCTCGGGTCTCTTGTTAAGAAACCAGCCTTCTTCAGAACCGGACGATACTCAGCGTCTGCCTGCAGAAGTGCACGGGAGATACCGTGACGGATAGCACCAGCCTGACCTGTTGTTCCACCGCCGTGAACGTTAACCAGAACGTCAAACTTGTCAGCAGTCTCAGTTGCTGCAAGCGGCTGACGTACAACCATCTTTAAGGTCTCAAGACCAAAGTAGTTGTCGATGTCTCTCTTATTGATGGTGATATTGCCGGTACCCGGTACTAAATATACTCTGGCAATACTGCTCTTTCTTCTACCTGTTCCATAAAACTTTGTTTTAGCCACTGTGATTTCCTCCTTACACTACCTATTAGAATGTCAATACTTCCGGCTTCTGTGCTGCGTGCGGATGCTCAGCTCCTGCATATACGTGAAGCTTTGTGTACATCTCTCTACCCAGCGGTCCCTTTGGAAGCATACCTGCTACTGCAAGCTCAACAACCTTCTCTGGCTTCTTCTCGATCATTTCCTTTAAAGTAGCGGTCTTGAAACCACCAACATATGCGGAATGAGTATGATACAACTTCTGCTCTAACTTCTTTCCGCTAACCTTAATCTTCTCAGCATTGATAACGATTACATAATCACCTGTATCAACGAAAGGTGTGAACTCTGGCTTGTTCTTTCCTCTTAATACCTTAGCAACCTCGGATGCAAGACGACCTAATGTCTGTCCCTCAGCATCTACAACATACCACTTCTTCTCAACTTTTGCAGGATTTGCCATGTAAGTCTTCATTGGTTTCCCTCCTAAATAAATATATCGATTCAACTATACTACATTTATTGTAAGCAGTCTGTCCTTACCGGGGCTTGGCTTAGCCAGACACATACACGTTATCATGCTATGCCTATAATAAGTAAACTACTTTTAAACACAGCTTCCTTATTATATTACACTCTCCCGCGCGTGTCAACTGCTTTTCTTGATTTTTTTGAAAAAAGCGTAAGGTTTTCGCGGATTCGCGTCTTGCGAGTGGGAACAAATTGACTAGCTGCCAAGCAAGGCTTTCAGATAGCGAAACCAAACCCGATAAAAGGTTCGATTCATATGAATGCCATCCTCCAGATAATTCTGTTGACGCACAATCCATGTACTATCCACATATGTGACATCATTTTCCTGACAGATGCTTCGCAGTTCCTGATCAAACTGTGGTGCTCGCACCAGATCCGCTCTTACCTGTCCTAGTGCATCGGACGGCGGAAGCAGACTGCTGACAACAATCTTCACTCCCGGAATGGATGCCTTTAACTGCTGGAGCATCGTTACATAATCTCGTCTGTAGTCGGCAATGTCGGTGTAATGATTGCAGTCGTTTAATCCGGTAAAGATCACAACCTGCTGCGGCAACGTAGCTGCGACCTCTGGGATTTTTGTGATCAGCACATCAATCGTTGCACTTCGCTGATAGACGATATTGGTCATATCCAAGAAACCATACTCGCCAATCGCCTGCGTCATCGAATCACCGAAAAAGATGGTATTTGCAAAAAGCGTATGCACTGCGACCTGCTCCTCTTCGCTAAGATTGGTTACCGTGTCTGCATCGAGCTGTTCATTCCACTGTGCAATCAAAACGTCGAGTGAAGTTCCACTCTCCTGTCCAGTTTCTGTCTGCGCCTGTTCTTGATTTTGATCCTGTACTTGAGCTTGCACTGAATTTGCTACCGCTGCCGTTGTCTCGCTTTGTGCCAGATCTTGCACCTGAGTTGGTTCAGCGCTCTGCACCGATTCTTGCGTTTGCCCTTCATTCTGAGCCAATTCCTGTGTTTCCATCTGTCCTTGCGTTTCTGCTTCCTGTGTCTGTGCCTCTGTCTGCTGCAATGCTGCCAGCTCACTCGCCACATCAAGCTCTGATTTTGTACCTAAATTTTCCACCAGACTTTTCGCCTCTGCCGTGACGGTCGATCGCTTTAGCCTGAAATTAAATACCAGTCCGAGTACCACAAAAGCGATCAAAAAGCTGCCTAAAATGGTCAGTGCAATGCGAAGCAAACGTGCGTATTGTCTCATTCTGCATCCTCCTCTCCCAAAACAAGTGCAAGGGATGAATCCTTTGCGAAGCTTTGCAAATTGTAGAGAATCAGAAGATCGGTATATTGATTGACGGCGATCTGCATGTCGAGATCACTGCTATAGTAACGCGGATCAACAATATCAATTTCTGAAAAATACGGTGTCAGAAAACCAAGCATCGCATTCGCATAGGAATCCTTTAATAAAAGCAGCTTTCTTCCACTCTGCGAACCAGTACGAATATTCAATAGGCCATAATTTCCGCCCAGGAAAACCTCATACGGATCATCTCCGAGAAGTCCCTCTTCCGAGTAAATGGTCGTTGCACTCGTCTGCGTTTCCTTGTTTGTCACAAGAATGGTTTCCTCTTCCTTTGGCAAATAAAGATCAATCGAGTCCTTTGTCCCCGAATAAAAGCCGCTGGAGGACATCATCGTTCCCTGAAACTGGGTGTGAACCGTGTGTGCCTCAAACTCGTCTGCCTGATAAGGCAAGTCCATTTGTTTTGCCAGCTCCCCGAAGGCAACACTCGCACCATAGGTTGTCCAATGGTGATCGGTCCGATAATAAATCTGATTGGTCTTTGCAGACTTGCCCAATGCATCTGCACAGTCAACCACTGTGACATTGGACAAATCCTTAATTTTGGATGTGGAAAGCCAATTCTCATACCAGCTCTTTTCATCGCCCTGTGGCGCGCCTGACGGCAAATGATCCTCTAAAATCCACGCTGCTGTCGGCACAAGCATCACATAGCTTTGCATCTGCGAATTTCGCTTTAAAAACGCGGTCAAAATCGCCTGTTTTTCCAGATCCTCTTCATCAATGCCACTTTGATCAAAGCTTTGAATTAAATACCCATCCTTGCCACGATAAATTCCATTTTGATAATCAATTCCAAGGATGCGGTTTTGCAGCGAATTCAGATAGACCCAGATGTCTCTTGCCGGATACTGATCGGCCAAGTAGCTTTCCACCTCATTTGAAAAGCTTCCATCAATGATTCCCTCATAGGAAAGCTTCGGACGCTGCGTGAGATTTCGCCGTTCGGATGCAGAAAAACGTCTGGTCGGCCAGAACAGGCTGACAATACTCAAAAGCAATAGCAGCAAGACACTGGTAACTGCCAATAAGCAAAAGTAAAACCCTTTTCTTTTGCGAATTTCTTTTGTGTTCAAAGCAAACCTCCTTAGAATCGAAAATATAAAAATGGATTATAGGTCTGGTAAACAAGCGCTGCAATGCAAAGCAGAAACAAAAATACGCGAACTGCTACGCTTGCCTTTGGATAACGCGCAAAAATCTGCTCGCCTAGCTGGTGTGGAATCGGTGTGGAAAAAAGCATGCCCAACACTAGTAGCACGATGCTTGTGCGCAGAAAATATCCTGCTGTTGCGTTAAAAAAGGAAACGCCACCAGTGCCAAACATCATGCCAAAATATTGTCCCAGTGAAGCAAAGTTTGTGTTCGCAAACAGCATCCAGCCAATCACTACGGCAATCAATGTAAACACATGTCCGATTGCTTTATGCTTATTTAAAAATGCGCCAATCAAATACTTTTCAATGATGAGCAACACGCCATAGTAGAGACCCCAGAGCAAGAAGTTAATGCCTGCACCATGCCACACACCAGTCAATCCCCAGACGATTAATAAATTTCGGATATGCTTTGCCGTTGTCACGCGATTTCCGCCAAACGGAATGTACACATACTCACGAAACCAGGTTCCAAGCGTCATATGCCATCTGCGCCAGAAATCAGTGATGCTTGCGGCGATGTACGGATAATTGAAATTCTGTGGAAAACGAAAGCCAAGCATTCTTCCAAGACCAATCGCCATATCGGAATAGCCGCTAAAATCGTAATAAATCTGAAGCGTATATAAGATCGCACCGATCCATGCGGTTACAACGGATGCCTGCGCATTATTCAGCACTTGAATGCGCACAAAAATCTGACCGAGCAGATTGGCAAACAATACTTTTTTGACCATGCCTCGAATAAAAAACTCACAGCCAATTCCAAAGCCTGCAAGCGTTACCTTGCGGCTTCGAATCTGCTGTTCCACATCCTCATATCGCACGATCGGACCAGCGATCAGCTGAGGAAACATTGCGATATAGAGGGCAAAATTAATCAGATTGTTCTGTGCCTTTGTCGTTCCGCGATACACATCGACCAGATAAGAAATCGCCTGAAACGTATAAAATGAGATACCGATCGGCAGCGCAATCTTTGCAACCGGAATGAGCGACGGCAACAGTGCGTGAAGTGTTTGCGAGATTCCGGAAACGTATTTGAAAATGCCAAGCATCAATACATTCCAGACAACGGCAACGCCCAGATTCCAGGCACGCATTTTCGACTGTGACGCTCTGTCTGACTCAATGATACGGCCAAACACGTAATTGATGCCGATGCTTAAAAGCATAAGAAGAATGTTTCTCGGTTCTCCCCATGCATAAAAGAATAAACTTGCGATCAAAAGAATTGCATTTTTCATCTGTTTCGGGCTTAACATGTACACCAAAACCACAACAGGCAGAAATGCAAATAAAAAAGTCATACTAGAAAATACCATGTTTTATGTCCTACTCCTATTTGTGATTGTTATTTGGTGACTGCCTGAGCAAATGCATCCCTTGTGGGCTGACTGTCTTTTGATACGATAAAGAGCACGTAATGACCATAGACAATTGTTTTTGCCTGATTGATTAGTTCCATCTGATCGACACCGTAGCCTTCAAAGCAGGTCTTTTGATAGTCAATTCGTTTTTGAATCGCGTCTGTTACTGCTTCCTTCTGGCTTGTATCTTTCATGTCAATTAGCAGCAGCTCCGCCGCATCCATGTTGGAATTTGGTCCATAGTAAACAAGCGCATTGAACGCATTTGCCTCTAACCCAAAGCGTTCCTTTACAACCATATCATTTTCCGATACGACCGTGTCTGGCATGAGCTCGACTAGATTTTGTGCGACCTTATTGACATCAATCTCATTATACGTTTTCTCTCTTGTCAACAGCCAAACGCAAAACAATAAAACAAGTATCGAGACGATTTGGAACAAGTAAATCCAAATCTGTTTTTCATTATCGTTTTTTTGTTTCTTCATAAATACCCTTTTTTCTGGTTTCAAACTTCTATTAAATCTCCGTTTTTTCTTCGAGAACCGTTTTCTGATTCTTCTTCTCATCGCTTGTAACATACCAGTGTGAGAATTCTTTTGCTCTCTGATATCCATTTTCTTCGTACAGACGAATTGCCGGATTGCAATCTGCACAAACCATGCAGCTGCTTTCACATCCTGCTTTTCTCGCCATTGCTTCAAAGGCTGACAGCCCTGTCTGTCCAATTCCCTTGCCACGGTAAGATGGGCTTACACCGAGGCTTTCAAGTTCAAGTTCATTGTCCACTTTCTTTACTGAAAAGAAACCTGCTTTTGCATCTCCATCACATAACCAGAAACACTGCTCACCCTCTGCAATATCAGAAAGCAGCTGCTCGTTTTCTCTCTTTACGCCTCCCGGAACGGTCTTGAAACATTCACTTTCAAGATTGCAATACGCTTTCATCTGTTTTGCATCTGTTGTATCCAGTGAAATGACACTTATATCAGGTAAAGTCTCATGTGAGGTATCACGCAAATTTTCTCTTGGCTGCTTATTTTCCTCTGCCAAAAGCGTTTCTTCTGTCGGTTCAAGCTGCTTGACAAGCTTCCACTGGGTATACTCCTGATGAAACGTGAAATATTCTGCCTTGTAGCCAAGCGTCAAATGGCCAGTATTATCTCTTACATGGATCTGCTCGGCTCCGTTTCGGGATGCCTGCTTGACAAGACGCACAAGAAGCCTTTCAAAATCACACTCATCGCAAGCGAAAATCTGAATATACGCCTTGCCGAAACTTTCGATCTCGCCTTGATTGATTCGGTAAGACCAATGCTCGTTTTCCTCACGGATTACAGCCGGAAATGCCTCTTCCTCAATCGAAATCAGCGTCAATCCCTCTGCCGGGGCCTTCGGACCTGCCTTGCTTCGATCTCTCGCTTCAAGTGCCTCTTTGATCTGCTCTGGTTTCCAGAAGCCACAGCCAACCTTTACTAAACTGCCTACAATGATGCGCACCATGTTGTAGAGAAATCCATTTCCGCTAATGCGAATGTCGATGCGTTCTTCCTCATTCTTGTTTATCGTGATCGAATAAATACGGCGAACGGTATCCTCCACCTGAGTGCGAATGGAACAGAAACTCTTAAAATCATGCTCACCGATCAGGTATTGCGCCGCCTCACGCATCTTGTCCACATCAAGCGCATAGTAATAAAAATAAGAATTAAAACGCTGATCCGGCAACGGCACTCTTCGGTTTAGGATGCGATATTCGTAAGTCTTTCTTGTATTTCGCTTTCGCGGATGATAATCGGGTGCCACCTCGCAGGACTCCTGAATTACAATATCCTTCGGCAGCCGCTGATTGAGCGCAATGCAGATTTTGTCCGCTGGCATACGCGCATGGGTATCAAATACCGCAATGTTGCCACGCGCATGAACACCCGAATCAGTACGACTGGCACCAATCACCTCGATCGGCTCATTTAACAGCTTCGACAGCTCACGATTTAACACTTCCTCGATGCAGATGCCGTTTGGCTGCTTCTGCCATCCACAGTAGTTCGTTCCATCATAGGCAACGACCATTTTTACTCGCTTTGTCATTGTATTCCTCATTCTCAAAACTTATTAAAAAAAATCTATTGTTCTATTTTCACAGAACATTTTCTCAAATTTATCGTTCATGACTCTTTTAATACATTGCAGCTGCAATTGTTCTTTTCTCTTTCATTTACTTCCACAATACCGCCAATACAATCATAACAACCATGTATAAAAGCAGACAACCATATGCTTTCTTATCAATCGCTGCATATTTGAGCGGCTTCATCTTTGTGCGGTTCTCATCTCCGCGATAGCATCTTGCCTCCATCGCCATCGCCAAATCAGAGGCGCGACGAAACGCCGAAATAAATAGCGGCACTAAAAGCGGCACCATCGCCTTTGCTTTTTTGACCAGTCCACCGCTCTCAAAATCGGCTCCTCTTGCGGTCTGTGCCTTCATGATCTTGTCCGTCTCTTCGATTAAAATTGGGATAAAACGAAGCGCAATCGACATCGTCATGGCAATTTCATGTACAGGAATCTTGAACTTTTTTAAAAAGCCAAGACTCTTCTCTAAGCCATCTGTCAGCGCATTTGGCGTTGTCGTGAGCGTCATGATCGATGAACCAAGAATCAAAAGAATCAGACGAATTGCCATGTATACGGCCTTTTCCAAGCCCTCCCATGTGATATGGCGAATCAGCCGCACATCTATGATACTAGTTCCCGGTGTCAAAAACAAATTAAAGGAAACCGTAATCAACAAAATGATGATAATGCTCTTCAATCCTCTTGCCATGAATTGAAACGGAACTGTGGATAATTTTATTACTGCCGCAAGTGCCAACACAGCAAGCAGATAGCAGATCGGGCCATCTGCCGTAAATAAACTGATGATATAAAGCATGGTACCTGCCAGCTTGACACGCGGATCCAGTCGGTGAATCGGTGACTTGGCTGCATAGTATTGTCCTATTGTAATATCTCGAATCATACAGTTTTTTCCTCCGGCTTTCTACGTGACTCATTCGTTTTCTTCTGATCGTGAGTTTTCTGGTCTTGGCTCTTACAATCCTGTTTTTTCTTCCCCTGAAAATACATCAGCAGATTCTTTCTTGCCTCTTGTACGGTAATGGTGTTTTCAAAAACCGAATATCCTTCACTCTTTAGACGATGCATCAGCTGTGTTACCTGCGGAATCGCAAGACCCATCTCGTGAAGCTCTTTTTCGTGTTCAAATACCTTTCGCGGCTTATCATCGAAGACAATCTTTCCGCCATTTACAACAAGAAGACGGCTTGCATACTGTGCCACATCTTCCATGCTATGTGAGACCAGCACAATCGTAATATCACGCTCCTTCTGGAGCTTTGCGATCTGACCTAAGATATCGTCTCTTCCCTTCGGGTCAAGACCTGCGGTCGGCTCATCAAGAATCAAAATCTGCGGATTCATTGCCAGTACGCCAGCGATCGCCACGCGACGCTTCTGTCCTCCTGACAGTTCAAACGGCGATACCTCATAAAGCGACTCGTCAATTCCGACCATTTGAAGTGCTTCTTTGGAGCGAGCCTTCACCTCATCCTCAGTCAGCCCCTGATTTTTCGGACCAAAGCAGACATCCTTAAAGACACTCTCCTCAAACAGCTGATACTCCGGGTACTGAAATACCAGTCCCACCTTGCTGCGAAGCTCCTTTAGCGGATACCCATCCTGCCAGATGTCCTTTCCCTCGTAAGTGATCATTCCGCTCGTTGGCTTCATCAGTCCATTTAAATGCTGAATCAGCGTTGACTTTCCAGAGCCGGTATGGCCGATAATACCAATAAACTCATTCTTATGAATCGACAAATTCACATCATTTAATGCAGGGAATGGATTCTTGCTGTCTGGATCATAGACGTGCGTAACATGAGAAAGTTCAAGGAGCGCCTGCTCCTGCTCACGATTCTCTGTTTCTGAAAGAATCTCTTCTGAAAGATCACTTTTCTCCGAAACAGATCGTGCTGCATGAACAGAAAAATCAGTATTGCAAACACGCTTACACTCATCTGCAAACTCATTGACACTCAGCACACCATCCGAAAACGGCAAACCATCCTTTTTCAGTTCCCATGCTAACTCTGTTACCTGCGGCACATCAAGATGATAGCGTTTTAGCTGCTCTACCTGCGAGAAAATCTCCCTCGGTGTTCCATCATCGACAATACGCCCGCCATCCACAACGACCACACGATCCGCGTCAATGACCTCTTCCATGTAATGCGTGATCAATATTACGGTAATTCCATCTTTCCTATTCAATTCATGAACGGTGTCAAGAACTTCTTTTCGTCCGCTCGGATCCAGCATGGCGGTCGGCTCATCCATGACAATAATCTGCGGCTTCATCGCCATGATTCCTGCGATTGCGACACGCTGCTTTTGTCCACCTGACAATTTATTCGGAGACTGTAAACGATATGCCTCCATGCCAACTGCCTTTAAGCTCTCGTCAACACGCTTCCAGATTTCTTCGGTTGGCACGCCCATATTTTCCGGACCGAAACCGACGTCTTCCTCTACAACATTCGCTACGATCTGATTATCTGGATTTTGAAAAACCATGCCAGTAGACTGGCGAATCTTCCAGAGATTTTTCTCATCGGATGACAGCTTATCCGATATATATACGGTTCCCTCAGTAGGCAGCAGCAAGGCATTCAAATGTTTTGCCAGTGTTGACTTGCCCGAGCCGTTATGACCCAATATTGCAACAAAACTTCCTTTCTCAATATCAAGAGATACCTGTTCTAGCGCAGTCTTTTCGCCAATCTCTTCGCCGTTGTCTCCATACTTGGTGAAGCGGTGAACCAGATTTTTTATACTGATAATGCCCATCTGTGGCCTCCTCTCTCTAACACTCGATTATCATAGCATGATGCCGTCCAAAAAGCAAGCAAAGCGAAACTCCAAGCTTGCCACAAGTATGTAGTGGGCGGCCGAGGCGAATGTGCTTTACGAGACGGGACGTTGTAGCGGGCCCGTTGTCAAAATACACTTACATTGAAAACATGTAGTGGGGACCCGCGGAGTTGAGCCCGTTGACAAAGTCACTTCGCCGAGGTCCCCTTCGTAACCTTCCGGGTAACCTCCAGTTCACAGGACGCCATTCACAAAACCGCACGTTCCGTGCTTCGTTGCTTCGCAACTTTGTTTTGTTCATTGACGGGCGTCCCCTTCATCCCGTTGATTCGTCAAATCCTCATGCAAGCATGGGATTTATCCGAATCTAACGTGATGTGTGAACTGTAAAACAAAATAAAGCCATGCAGCAACCTGCATGGCTCATCTTCGATTCGTATGGAATTGTTAATGTAAAGTTTTAATCTAATCTAGGGATTAAACTAACTCTAACAGTACTTCCATTGCGTTGTCACCCTTACGAAGACCGATCTTTACAATACGGGTGTAACCGCCGTTACGGTTAGCGTACTTTGGAGCGATCTCATCGAAGAGCTTCTTTGTCATATCTACGGACTTTGTTCCCTTCTTCTTACCAGCATTGGTAGTCGGAACCTCGGTTACTCCGTAAAGAGTCTTCATCATCTGTCTTCTAGCATGAAGTCTGGAAGCCTTATCCTTCTGGATCTCCTTCTCTACCTCATCATAAACAGTAACCTTCTTGCCGTTTACTACTTCCTTTACGTTCTTGCCGTCAGCGTCCTTGCGGGCAACCTTAGCCTTAACAGTAACGGTCTCGTAGTTATCCTTTTCCTTAACAGCCAGAGCGATCAGTCCTTCAGCAACCTTCTTGACTTCCTTTGCTCTTGCTTCTGTTGTAACAATCTTGCCATTGTAAAGAAGACTTGTAACCTGGCCTCTGATCATGGCCTTTCTCTGGTTAGAAGTTCTTCCAAGCTTTCTGTAACCTGCCACTGTGATTTACCTCCGTTTAACTTACTCTTCACCGGACTTAAAATCCAACCCCAGTTCCTTCAGCTTTGCGTTAACCTCATCAAGAGACTTCTTACCAAGGTTTCTGACTTTCATCATATCCTCAGCAGTCTTGTTGCAAAGTTCTTCAACTGTGTTGATGCCGGCTCTCTTCAAACAATTGTAGGAACGAACGGACAGCTCCAGTTCATCGATGTTCATTTCGAGAACCTTTTCCTTCTCATTGTTTTCCTTCTCAACCATGACCTCAGCGGACTTGGCATTCTCGGAAAGATCAATGAACAGGTTCAGGTGCTCATTCAGAACCTTTGCAGCCAGGCTGACTGCTTCATCTGGTGCTAACGTACCGTTAGTATATACGTCGAGTGTCAGTTTATCATAATCAGTAACCTGTCCTACACGGGTATTCTCAACAGTCACATTGACTCTCTCGATTGGTGTGTAGATGGAATCTACTGCAATCACACCGATTGGAAGCTCACTGTTCTTATTCTTCTCTGCACTGATATATCCACGTCCCTTGGTAATGGTAAGCTCCATATAGAGACGGCAATCTTCTCCGCCGCTAAGTGTTGCAATTACCTGGTCCGGATTCATAATTTCAATATCCTGATCAACCTGAATGTCAGCAGCGGTGACAACACCTTCGCCCTCATGCTCAATATAAGCAATCTTTGGCTCATTTGTCTCGCTGTTGTTCTTGATCTCAAGACTCTTTACATTCATGACGATCTCTGTAACATCTTCTTTCACTCCCGGGATAGAGGAGAACTCGTGAAGCACGCCCTCAATCTTAATCTGACTGACAGCTGCACCCGGAAGCGAAGACAGCATGATTCTTCTTAAGGAATTGCCAAGTGTAATACCATAGCCTCTCTCAAGCGGCTCTACTACAAACTTGCCATATCTGTTATCCTCAGATATTTCCTTAATTTCAATCTTGGGTTTTTCGAAATCAAACACTATTAGCCCCTCCTTATTAGGATGCTTTTAAGAGAAGCATTCAAATAAAATCAGCTTGTTTAGCAGTATGCTGCAAAGCTTTGCAAATACATTACTGCTAAACAACAAAGAATCATTATTTGGAATACAACTCGACAATCAGCATCTCGTCTACCGGAACATCGATCATCTCTCTGGTTGGAAGCTGCTTAACAGTTCCGCTTAAAGCCTCAATGTTAGCATCTAACCACTCCGGTACCATTCTGCTGCCTGTTACTGCGACAATGTCCTTATAACGCTGAGAATCCTGAACCTTTTCCTTGATGGAGATTACATCGCCGGCCTTGATTAAGTAAGACGGGATGTTTACACAGGAACCGTTTACAAGCACATGCTTGTGGTCAACAATCTGTCTAGCCTCGTCTCTTGTACGAGCGAAACCAAGACGGAAAATTACGTTATCTAATCTACGCTCCAGAAGAATCATCAGGTTCTCACCGGTCATACCGGTCTGACGCTCTGCCTTTGCATAATAATTTCTAAAAGGTTTCTCCAAAACACCATAGATAAGCTTTGCCTTCTGCTTTTCACGCATCTGCAGACCGTACTCGCTCATCTTCTTATTAGCTCTCTTAGACTGTCTGTTAGACTTCTTGTCATATCCAAGATAAATTGGATCCATATCAAGAGATCTGCATCTCTTAAGCACTGGAACTCTACTTACTGCCATCTTTAATACCTCCTAATTAAACTCTTCTACGCTTTGGCGGACGACAACCGTTATGCGGAACCGGTGTCACATCCTTGATGCTGGTAACTTCAAGACCACAAGCCTGAAGTGCACGGATAGCTGCCTCACGACCTGAACCCGGTCCCTTTACCATAACATCAACGGACTTTAATCCATGTATTAAAGCTGCCTTAGTAGCAGTCTCTGCTGCCATCTGAGCTGCATAAGGAGTAGATTTCCTTGAACCTTTAAATCCAAGACCGCCTGCACTTGCCCAGGATAAAGCGTTTCCCTGGGTATCAGTCAACGTAACAATTGTATTGTTGAAAGATGACTGAATATGGGCCTGTCCACGTTCAACGTTTTTCTTTACACGCTTTTTTGTCACTTTCTTTGCTGACACATTCTTAGCCATTAAACTAACCTACTTTCTTCTTATTTCTCTTTCTCTCTCTACGAGTAGTTATAAGCTGCTGTTCTTACTTAATTACTTCTTCTTATTAGCAACTGTCTTCTTAGGACCCTTACGTGTTCTTGCATTGGTCTTTGTCTTCTGTCCGCGGACAGGAAGGCTCTTTCTGTGACGGATGCCTCTATAGCAGCCAATCTCCTGGAGTCTCTTGATATCCATGGCAACTTCTCTTCTTAAGTCACCCTCTACAGTGTACTCTCCATCGATAACGTCACGAATTCTTGCAACTTCCTCGTCAGTCAGATCCTTAACACGGGTGTCCGGGTTAACATTTGCTGCAGCAAGAATCTTGTTGGAACTTACTCTACCGATACCGTAGATATAAGTCAGACCAATCTCCACACGCTTTTCTCTTGGTAAATCAACGCCTGAAATACGAGCCATGTGTGTTTTGCACCTCCATTTTCACTTTCATAAAATTGAACTTTTTGAAACAACGTTTCCGTGTGTTTCAATTGCCCGGGTCATTAGCCTTGTCTCTGCTTATGCTTCGGGTTCTCACAAATAATGCGGATGATACCCTTTCTCTTAATAACCTTGCACTTTTCGCAGATCGGCTTTACTGATGATCTTACTTTCACAGTATTTTCTCCTTTCTGGAACCACATTGGTAATGGTTTGGGTTGCTTCTATTCTTATTTAAAAACCTAATTAAAGTCCTATTAAAAAGAAAGAAACTTCACAAAAGTCCGTCTTTTAGTATATCATAGCCATCCAGATTTCGTCAAGTATATTTTTCAATTTTTTTCAAATTTTTTTTGAGTGAGTCTTTACTTGTCTCTCCAAACGATTCTGCCCTTTGCCAGGTCATACGGAGACAGCTCAACCGTTACCTTATCACCCGGAAGAATACGGATATAGTTCATACGCAGCTTTCCGCTGATATGAGCCAGCACCTGATGACCATTGTCCAGTTCTACCTGAAACATAGCGTTCGGGAGCTTCTCCAATACTTTGCCTTCCATCTCAAACTTTTCTGCCTTTGACATTCTTTAAAATCCTTTCTTAAATTAAATACATAATGAAACACTTGCTGTTACCGTTTACGGGACGCCCATTTGCAAACCTGTGCGTCCCATGAACGATAAACAAAAATACTTACTACTTCTTACTACTTATTGCCACTCTTTTTTATCCCAATTCGGAAGTGTCAGGATCTCTGGATCCCCGTCCGTGATCAGGATCGTGTTCTCATAATGTGCTGCCAGTGAGTTGTCATCTGTTACAACGGTCCAGTCATCATCCAGCACGCTGACTGCATAATCCCCCATTGTAATCATCGGCTCAATCGCCAATGTCATACCTGGACGCAGACGAATTCCTCTTCCGATTGTCTTGAAGTTTGGAATCTGCGGATCCTCATGCAGATGAGTGCCGATGCCGTGGCCAACCAGCTCACGAACAACACCGTAACCGAAGCTCTCCGCATACTTCTGGATGGCCTCTGAAATATCATGAAGGTGATTTCCAGCCTTTGCATAGCGGATTCCCTCAAAGAAGCTCTGTCTGGTGACATCAACTAACTGCTTGGCTTCCTTTGAGATCTCGCCAACGGCAAATGTTCTGGCTGCGTCGGAATGATATCCCTTATAAATCATGCCCGCATCCAGACTGATAATATCACCTTCTTTTAAAATACGCTTCTTGCTCGGAATTCCGTGAACCACAACTTCATTTACAGAAGTACAAATGGAAGCCGGATAGCCCTCATAGTTCTTGAAGTTCGGGATACATCCGAAGTCACGGATGATCTCCTCACCGACCTTATTGATCTCCCATGTGGAAACACCCGGTTTCACGATCTTTTCCAACTCGTCAAACATAATGGAGAGGTTCTTACAGGACACTCTCATCAACTCAATTTCTTTTTCTGATTTAATTGAAACAGCCATCTTCTCCTCATTCCTTGTGCAACCCTATGCACACAGATTGGCAGCAGTGTCTCTGCTGGCAATCTTCAATGGCGAATCTTAAATTTTCGCCTTGCTTTTCAGCCTTCCAGAACTGCCGTGATATTGGCAAACACTTCTTCCATATCCTTCGTACCGTCGACTGTCACCAGTTTATCCTTTGTCTGGTAGAAGTCGATTAACGGCTTGGTCTGTGCATGGTACACATCAAGACGCTTCTGTACGGTTTCCGGCTTATCATCGCTGCGCAGGATTAACTCACCGCCGCAGCGATCACAGATGCCTTCCTTCTTCGGTGGAATGTGCTCAATATGGTAGGTAGCCCCACAGGTTACACAGGCTCTGCGACCAGACATACGCTTTACAATGTTCGCATCTGGAACGTCTACATTGATCGCATAGTCGATGTCGGTTCCCATCTTCTCAAGTGCAGCCTCGAGTGCTTCTGCCTGCGGAATGGTTCTCGGGAATCCATCCAAAATGTATCCATTTGCGCAATCATCCTTTGATACGCGATCGGTTACAAGGTCACAAGTCAGCTCATCCGGAACTAACAGTCCCTGATCCATGTACTCCTTTGCCTTCTTACCTAATTCTGTTCCAGCCTTCAGATTTGCACGGAAAATATCTCCGGTAGAGATATGTGGAATCTGATACTTTGCTGCAATCTTTGCCGCCTGTGTGCCTTTTCCTGCACCAGGTGCTCCTAACATAATGATCTTCATGATATCCTCTCATTCCGCCGCAAGAGCAGCATACATTTATACAATCAAATTTATCATAGCAGATTTATTCTTAAAAAGCAAGAAAATCCCCTGCAAAACAGGAGATTTTCTCGTAAAATACAGCACATGGAACATGTGAACTGTTTTAGAATATGCTATCGTACTCTCTAGCCACCATCTTTGATTCAATTGATTTTGCCGTCTCAAGCACAACATTTACAATAATGATCAAGGAAGTTCCCATGAAGGAAAGTCTTGAAATATTGAATATACCGCTCAAGATGATCGGAAGCAGTGCTACGATGGTAAGACCAACTGCACCGATGATGATTAGATGATTGAGCATGTTGTTTAAGAAATCACTGGTCGGCTTTCCTGGTCTTACACCTGGAATGAAACCGCCGGATTTTTTCATGTTGTCGGCAATCTCTAATGGATTAAAAGAAATTGATGTATAGAAATAAGCAAATATAATGAGCAATGCTACGTAGATGATCACACCCACCGAATACTGCGGGAGGGCTGGTCGAAACCAGTAGCTTGAACTCAACATTGCCATAATCTTTCCGCCGATCGTAGTAACATCGATCTGATAACCGAAAAATGAGCCGATGATCTGCGGCATGGACATCAGGGAAGATGCAAAGATAACTGGCATAACATTTGCCGTATTTACCTTTACAGGAATATAAGTAGAACGTCCGCCTACGCTTCTGCGTCCCTGTACCTTCTGCGCATACTGAACCGGTATTCTTCTCTCAGCTGCATTCAACAGTACCGTGAATCCGAGAATCACAAAAAGAATCGCAATTATGAAAACAGCGACAAGAATCATGACAGCAATGCTGCGTCCTGACATGAAAGTCTCATAAATTGTGATTGCATCGTCCGGAAGTCTGGAAATAATGTTGTACAAAAGTACAACTGAAATACCGTTTCCCACACCCTTTTCTGTAATGCGCTCACCAACCCACATAAGGAATGCACTGCCGGCTGTCAGCGTGATTACACATACTACCACATTGTACCATGTATAGCTCTCGAACATTCCCTGTCTGCCGAATCCAATGGACATCGCAGTTGACTGGAGCAATGCAAGACCTACTGTTACATATCTGGTAATCTCTGCGATCTTTTTTCTTCCTTCCTGACCATCCTGCTGAAGCTCTTCCAGCTTTGGAATCGCAATCGTCAAAAGCTGAATAATAATGGAAGATGTAATATATGGCGAAATGCTCAATGCCAAAATGGAGAAGTTCTCGAAAGAACCACCCGTAATAGCATTGAACAAATTAAACGCATCACTACTGCTTCCGCTAAAGAAATCAGCAAAATAATCAGAATCAACGCCCGGAACTGGTAACTGCGAACCAAAGCGGATTACCAGGAGCATTAAAAATGTGAATATAAGACTTTTTCTTAAATCCTTTATCTTTAATGCATTCTGAAGCGTTTTGAACATTAGATCACCTCTACGTTTCCACCAGCAGCCTCAATCTTAGCCTTAGCGCCCTCAGAGAAAGCGTTTGCCTTAACTGTCAGCTTCTTGGTCAGGTCTCCGTTTCCAAGAATCTTTACAGAATCAAACTTATTCTTTACTGCACCAGCCTCAACTAAAGCCTGAATGTCAACTACTGCTCCATCCTCGAACTTGTTAAGGTTATCTACGTTAACATATGCAACGAGCTTTGTATTTCTATTTGTGAAGCCTCTCTTAGGAAGTCTTCTGTATAACGGCATCTGGCCACCCTCGAAACCGATTCTCGGTGCTCCGGAACGAGCCTTCTGACCCTTATGACCCTTACCAGCAGTCTTACCGTTGCCCGAACCATGTCCACGGCCTCTTCTGAAATTACCGCTGTGTACGGAGCCTTCAGCTGCCTTTAAATTAGATAAGTCCATCACGTAACCTCCTCTGAAATTAAATCTCTTCAACCTTTACTAAATGCTTTACATGCCATACCATGCCTCTTACAGCATCGTTATCCGGCAGTTCAACAGTCTTGTTAAGCTTATGAAGTCCAAGAGCCTCTACGGTTGCTCTCTGCTTTGGGATTGCACCAATCGGGGACTTCACTAATGTGATCTTTAACTTTTCAGCCATTGTATTTCCCTCCTTAGCCGATAATCTCTTCTACAGTCTTACCGCGACGCTTTGCAACTTCTTCCGGGGTCTTCAGAGCAGCCAGTCCAGCCAGTGTTGCCATAACAACGTTAGCCTTGTTACTGGAGCCCAAGGACTTTGTACGGATATTCTCTACGCCTGCGAACTCAAGAACGGAACGAGCCGGGCCGCCTGCGATGATACCAGTACCTTCCGGGGACTTCTTCAGAAGTACAGATGCGCTTCCGAACTTTCCAATAAAATCGTGTGGGATACTCTTATTCTCATCAAGCGGAACGGTAATCATGTTCTTCTCAGCAGCCTGCTTGCCCTTACGGATTGCTTCCGGGATCTCAGCAGCCTTGCCCATACCAACACCTACATGACCATTCTTGTCTCCAACTACAACCAGAGCGGAGAAACGCATGGTACGTCCACCCTTAACGGTCTTGGATACACGCTTGATAGCAACTACGGTATCAGCTAATTCAAGCTGAGTTGCGTCAATATTTGTACGTTTCATGTGTCTTCTTCCTCCTTGATTAGAATTCCAGACCAGCTTCTCTTGCTGCATCTGCCAGTGCCTGAACCTTACCCTGATAAATGAAGCCACCTCTGTCAAATACAACAGCCTTGATTCCAGCTTCCTGAGCCTTCTTTGCAATAACAGTTCCTAAATATGCAGCAGCAGCTACATCGTTGGTCTTTTCTAATTTTTCCTTAACGTCTTTCTGAAGAGTAGAAGCTGACACTAAGGTTTTCTGTGCTACATCGTCGATAACCTGAACGTACATATGGTTGTTGCTTCTGAATACTGCCATACGAGGTCTTTCAGGAGTACCGATAATATGTCTGCGCATTCTTCTATGCTTTTCTTCGCGAACCTTTGATCTAGATACCTTACTAACCATTCTTTCTCACTCTCCTTATTTATTTCTTACCGGTCTTACCAACCTTACGTCTGATTGTCTCGTCAGCGTACTTGATACCCTTGCCCTTATACGGCTCCGGTGCTCTCTTAGTTCTGATTTCTGCTGCGAACTGACCAACCTTTTCCTTATCAATACCCTTGATGATGATCTTGTTCTGACCTTCCATAACAGTCTCAAGACCTTCTGGATCGATAATTTCAACCGGGTGAGAATAGCCAAGGTTCAGCACGAGCTTCTTGCCCTGCTTTGCTCCTCTATAACCAACACCATTGATCTCAAGAACCTTCTCGAAGCCAGCGCTTACACCAATAACCATGTTATTGATCAGAGTTCTTGTCAGACCATGTAAAGATTTGCTCTTCTTTGTATCATTCGGTCTGGTAACAACAACTTCGTTGCCCTCAACCTTGATTCCTAATTCCGGAGCAAAGGTTCTCTCAAGAGTTCCCTTTGGTCCCTTTACAGTCACCGTGTTATTTTCTGCTACCGTAACAGTTACACCTGCTGGGATAGCGATCGGCATCCTTCCAATTCGTGACATGCCCATACCTCCTATATATGTGGATTCTATTTAAATGCACGGCAGTATGGCAACCTGATTGCTGCCACTTGCCTGTTGCGATAATCTCGCTCGCTTATTACCAAACGAACGCTAATACCTCTCCGCCTACATTGAGCTTTCTTGCTTCCTTATCGGTCATTACACCCTTATTGGTGGAAACGATTGCGATACCAAGTCCGCCCAGAACATGAGGAAGATCCTCACAGTTTGCATAAACACGAAGGCCTGGCTTGGAAATTCTCTTTAAACCAGTGATAACCTTCTCGTTCTTGTCCTTACCATACTTTAAAACTACATGGATGTTCTTGAAATTACCATCCTCAACTAACTCATACTTCTCAATATATCCCTCGTTAACCAGGATATCTGCGATTGCAACCTTCATTTTGGATGCCGGAATATCTACTGTATCATGCTTTGCAGTATTTGCATTACGGATTCTTGTAAGCATATCTGCAATTGGATCGCTCA
>CAVCXB010000047.1:0-21258 GCA_963605535.1 Wujia chipingensis | reverse complement strand
ATAAGGCACGCTTCGTAGAGGAAGAAAAGGCAGCAGGACGCAAGGTCATCATGGTTGGTGACGGCGTAAACGATTCCCCGGCACTTTCCGCAGCCGATGTCGGTATTGCAATCAGCGATGGAGCTGAGCTTGCAAGAGAGATCGCAGATGTTACAATCGCGGCAGAGGATCTGTTCGAGGTGGTAACACTTCGCAAGCTGTCCGAGGGACTGATGAAGCGTATTTACCGCAACTACCGCGTGATCGTTGGATTCAACTCTGCATTAATTGCAGGTGGTATTGCAGGTCTCTTACAGCCGACTACTTCTGCACTGCTTCATAACACATCCACGCTGTTGATTGCGATGGACAGCATGAAGCCACTTTTGCATGAGGAAAATCAGAAATAAAGAAGGAAAGAAAGAATAAGAGACAATCAGAAGTAGTAAGAGATCAGAAATCGTAAAAAGTAATAAGTAATAAGCGTCAATTTGGCAGTCAATCGTGTAAAAGCGATTGGCTGCCGTTTTGTTTAATAAAGACAAAAAAGATTGATAAATTAAACTTTAAAATGATAAAAATAAGTTCGAATTAAAATTTGTACTGTGAAAATAGACTAAAAATAGAACTTAAATATGGATGATATAGTTAAAAGGTCATAATTCGGAAGATTCAATAAAAAAGTGAGTAGAAACATTTACCAGTTCGTTTTACTATATAGGCATCAGAAAAGGACGGATGTGAAGCGATGCGTGAGCACTGTCCCCTAAAAGAAAGGAGCATTTCGATTATGAGAAAATTTGCAGCAGTTTCCCTTGCAGGAATTATGACATTTGGCGCTCTTCCAGTTATGGCAGAGGAGACAAGCACTGAGGAAGCAAGTACAGAAGTTGCTACCGAAGCTGGCAGCGAGGAAGCAAGTGAGGAAGCTTCTGAGTCTACTCAGGTAGAGGATAACTGGGAGCCATTTGAGGAGAACGTAACCTTACGAGTTCCAGTTTATGACAGAGGTGTTGAAGGTGTTCCGGATGTAACAAACAACTACTGGACACAGTGGATTCAGGAAAACTTTGGTGACAAGTACAACATCACCGTTGAGTATGTTCCGATTACAAGAACCGATGTTATGACCAGCTACGCACTGCTTGCAGCTGACCAGACTTTACCGACCATCCTGATGGAGTATGATTATCCGAAGCTGTCCACATGGGTAAATGATGGATATCTGACTTCCTTCGATATGGATGCATTTAAGGAGGTCGCTCCAAACTACTACGCACGTATGGAGGCAGACGGACAGATTCCATACACAACCATCGGTGATGAAACCTATTTTGCACTGGCTTCCAACCCGAACTATAACATTAACTATTCCTGGCAGACATTTGTTCGTATGGACTGGTTAAGAGAAGTTGGTTATGACCACGTTCCAACCACCCGTGACGAGTATGTTGATGCCATGACAAAGATTATGGACGCTGGTCTGTGTGAGCATCCAGGCGGAGGTACGATGATTACTGGTCTTGGTTCCGATCAGAACCATGCATATCGTGAGTATCCATTCAACGAGCTTGACTGGGCTATGTACGGTGACTACAACATCCCGGCTCTTGGAACTGATGCAAACTACAACCTGTTAAAGAGAGCAAACGAGGATTACAATGCTGGAATTACCGATCCAGAGTATTATCTGATTGATGGTGAGACCGCAAAGGCAAACTTCATCAATGGAAATGCATATTCCTACGGCTGCTACATCAGCTCCGATATGCAGGTACTGACTTCCTTCTATGAGGCAAATCCGGACGCAGAGCTGGCTATTTACCCGGTTGTTACCGAGGATGATACCGGATCTGACGGAATCACTGTTACTCCTGCTTACCGTTCCAACAACCCATTCGGTATGATGATTGGATTCTCCTCCAGCGCAACCGATGATGAGTTAAAGGCAGCATGGATGTATCTTGAGTGGATGTGCAATGACGATGTACTTTTCACCATGCAGTATGGTGTTGAGGGTGAGACCTTCAACTACAACGAGGACGGTCTGCCAGTATCCGTAGCAGATTATTCTGGTGATTACAAGCAGGGCTACAACAGCAACGGTGACTACTGGAGCTGCGAGACTGCATCGAAGGCAGCAGGTACCATCGAGGATGTTATCTACGCAACCACACCGCACAACCTGCCACAGGATTTCACTCAGGATATCATCGACTTCTACTATGCAAGAAAGGAAATTGCTGACAAGTATGCCGTTGCAGATTGCCTGTTTGCATCCGCTATGGACAACACCTCTGAGTATCAGCAGACCTTAGTTGAACTGTACAAGGAAGCTCGTGATACACTTACCATGTGCTCACCAGATGAGTTCGATGAGAAGTATCAGCAGTACACCGGTGACTTCAATGATGCAGGATTTGCCGATATCGCCCAGGAGCGTAAGGAAGCCTTTGAGGATGGAAACACCACAAGACTGCCAGACGCACAGAAGGCCGCTGAATAATCGGTTTTCGAGTTTTAAAACATCAATTTTCTCCTAAAACAATATAGTAATCTTCCTTAAAAGAATAGAGAGACCGCCGTATCAATACCGGGATACGGCGGTATTCGTGTTGTCTGGATGTTTAACAAATGATAGAAAAAGTAGAGAAGAAAAACAAACAGCTTGCATACATGCACAGGCATATGCATATATACAAACTGCTAGAATCTTTTCAATAAGCCTATAAGTTTATAAGTTTACAGGTCTGTAAAGAGTGGAGTAGAAAGATAGCGGTCTCCAGTATCCGGCAACAGGACAACAATTGTTTTGCCAGCTGACTCAGGGCGCTTTGCAACCTCGATGGCAGCCCACAGTGCAGCACCGGAGGAGATTCCAGTTAGGATACCTTCCTTCTTTCCAAGATGTTTTCCAGTCGTAAATGCATCGTCATTAGATACAGCGATGATCTCATCGTAAATAGAGGTGTCGAGTACCTCAGGAATGAAGCCTGCGCCGATACCCTGAATCTTATGTGGACCTGCATTTCCAGTGGAGAGAACAGCGGAGGATGCTGGCTCTACGGCAACGACCTTTACCGATGGCTTCTTGGACTTTAAGTATTGACCAACACCTGTGATGGTACCGCCTGTGCCGACACCGGCAACGAACACATCAACAGCGCCCTCAGTATCCTCGAAAATTTCTGGACCGGTTGTCTCAAAATGTGCCTTTGGATTCGCTGGATTGACGAACTGGCCTGCGATAAAGCTGTTTGGATAGAGCTTTGCAAGCTCATCAGCCCTTGCAATTGCACCAGACATGCTCTTAGAACCATCACTTAATACGAGCTCTGCGCCGTATGCCTTCATTAATTGGCGGCGCTCGATGGACATCGTATCTGGCATAACGATGATCAGACGATATCCTCTGGCTGCGGCAACACTGGCAAGACCGATTCCGGTATTTCCAGAGGTTGGCTCAATGATTACAGTGTCTGGCTTTAAGATACCTTTTGCTTCGGCATCATCCAGCATAGCTTTTGCGACACGGTCCTTTACGGAACCGGCAGGGTTAAAATATTCCAGCTTTGCGAGCAGCTTTGCCTGCAGGCCGAGTTCCTTTTCAATGTGGGTCAGTTCCAGCAGAGGGGTCTTTCCGATCAGCTGGTCGGCAGATGTGTAAATCATGGCAGTATCCTCCTTTAAATGGGAATATTTTATTTTACGGGGATTATAACACTATCAACCTACCTTGTCAATGGGTTTATTACTTTGTTTGTTTCCTTTGCACAAAGGAGACGAACGAAGTACAATAGAGGCAGCGAAAAGAAAGGAAGTATCCAACTATGCAGGGAAAATTTGATAAGCAGATTGATGAGTGGATTGACGCCCACCGTGAGGCGATGGTGGAGGATATTAAGAGATTGGTGCGCATCCCGAGCGTGTCCGATTCGACCGAGGAGACAAAGCCGTTTGGAAAGGAGTGCAGACGTGCGATGGATGATGCACTTGCACTGGCGAGAGAGCATGGCTTTGTCACGGAAAATCACGAGTATTACGTGGGCTGCGTGAGTGAAAAGAAGGTAGATCCGAAGAATACGATCGGTTTCTGGAACCATCTGGATGTCGTTCCGGCAGGAGAAGGCTGGGAGCGTGACCCATATGAGCCGTTTGAGAAGGAGGGATACCTGATCGGAAGAGGTGTCGGTGACAATAAGGGACCGGCTGTCGGCATGATTTATCTGATGCAGTGTATGCGTGAATTGCAGATTCCGCTTCGCCATAATTTCTGATAGAAAGGCAGAGCTGACGATCAATATCCGTTATTGATGAATCTTGCGATAATGAGAAAAAGTCTCAATAATAGCATTGACGCTTCTTACAAAATAAGGTAAACTTAACACAAGTTAGAAATGCCTAACATACAAGAACAGTAAGTTATTCATTAGCAATCGAGTTTATCGTTTATATCAAAGTATTTTATATTTTGAAAGGAGTGTTTTCATGAGTGTTGTTATCGTAGGCGGGCATGACCGCATGGTAAGTCAGTATAAGAAAATTTGTAAGGATTTCAAATGTAAGGCAAAGGTGTTTACACAGATGTCTGCAAACTTAAGTGGTCAGATTGGAAGACCAGATTTGGTGATTCTGTTTACCAATACCGTTTCCCATAAGATGGTTCACTGTGCAGTGACTGAGGCAGAGAAGTGCAATGCCAATATCGTTCGCTGTCATACCAGCAGCCAGAACGCGCTGACTGAGATCCTTCAGAGAGAGGTTGGCTGAAAAGTAGTCTGTACACAGAAATAAGTATTTGCAATGGAGAAGGTGTACAAAGCGAAGAGGTACAATGTAAAACGATAGGATAGTGGGATGTACAATCTGCAAGAATTTTGTAGAATCCTTGCAAAATAAGTTTAAGACGGAAAACTGTCTTGTAATTTCTTCTTTGTGGTGTTAGGATAAATCTGACAAACACAGGAGGCAGGACAGTATGAAAAATATTTTTTACGATAAGAGTAAGGTCGATTATGGGAATCTGCTGTTTCCGCGGCGCACGCTGTGGATGCTGCTGATTCCCTTAATTATTGAGCAGATGTTGAATTCCCTGATGGGAATGGTGGACACGTTGATGGTAAGTCGTGTCGGACAGGAGGCAATTTCCGCCGTTTCGCTTGTGGATTCCATCAACAATCTGGTGCTTCAGGTGTTCGCAGCGATGGCAGCAGGTGCAGCAATCATCTGCTCACAATATTTGGGTCGAAAAGATGAGAAGGGCTGCAATGAGGCAGCCAGACAGATCGTGCTTACCGTAGTGGTAATTTCATCTGTCATTATGATTATTGGCGTGGGCTTTCGTAAGCCGCTGCTGCGTTTGATTTTCGGAAGCGTCGAAGAGGCCGTTATGACCAATGCGCAGATCTATTTTCTGATCACGGCGCTTTCGTATCCATTTATTGCCTTGTTTCAGGCAGGCGCTGCATTTTACCGCGCATGTGGCAATTCCAAATTTACGATGAAGACTGCGCTGATCGCAAACGTGGCAAACATTGTCGGTAACACGCTGTTTATCTTTATTTTGCAGATGGGCGCAGCCGGAGCTGCTGTTTCCACATTGATTTCCCGAGCACTGTGTGCATTCGTTGTCTTTTATGGACTGCGAAAGCCGGGCTATGCGATTCAGCTTAAGAACTATTTCTCCATTCGCCCAGATTTTAAGCTGATCGTGAAGATTCTTGCGATCGGTGTTCCGTCCGGTATCGAGAACGGAATGTTCCAGTTTGGTAAGCTTGCGATTCAGTCTACCGTATCATCACTTGGAACCGCAGCGATTGCGGCACAGGCAATGACGATCATCTTTGAGAATGTAAATGGAATGGCGGCGGTCGGTATCGGTATCGGACTAATGACAGTCGTTGGCCAGAGCATCGGTGCAGGACGACAGGAGGAAGCGAAGTATTACATTGTAAAGCTTTCCATGTATGCAGAGGTTGCGATGATCATCAGCTGTATCCTCGTTTATCTGGCTGCAAGACCGGTTACAATTTTGGCAGGTATGAGTGCGGAGAGTACTGCCATGTGTATGCAGATGATTCTTGCTATCACAATTGTAAAGCCAATCCTTTGGGTGCCATCTTTTACACCGCCGAACGGACTTCGTGCGGCAGGCGATGTGCGTTTCTCTATGATCACCGCAACGCTGACGATGTGGCTGTGCCGTGTCGCACTTTCCATCTTCTTAATGCGTGTGGTAAAGACTGGACCGATCGGTGTCTGGTACGGAATGTTCGCGGACTGGGGCGTAAGAGGTGTTATCTTTACGATCCGTTTTGTGCGTGGAAAGTGGCTGCGATTTAAGGTTATTTAAGACAACAATTCGCTCAAAAATAAGCCCTGCGACAAACCAAAATGGTGCAAAGTCGAGTCGGATTAGCCCGTTGATATTCGTAGGATCGCCAGTATAATCCCACGGGCAGATGCCGAGTGCGCGAAGAAATGAACCCGATGCATATTCGGCAATATAGATACAAATGGTGTAGATTAGGCCGCGCAGCACGGTTGGTTTGCTGCGAAGCTTGCGCCAGACGGGGCCAATCAGGGCGGCGGAGCCGTAGATTGGAAACATTAGAATCGAAGAATGGCCAGTCATGCTGTAGTCGTGCGCAAAAAGAGCGCCCATTCCGGTGAAGAAGATTTCAATAAAAAGGCCGGTGAGGCCGCAGCGGATGAAGTTTTGTCTCATAGGGTGGGTTCCTTTCGTAGAAGTGTAAAATAAGGTATACTTTAGAATTTCCCAAAAGGTGACAAAATAAACGCGCAGCGCCGACGCAAGCGCAGGAAATAAAAGACAGGAAACTGATAAAAAGTAACAGGAAGAAATGAAATAGGAAGGGACAGAATAAATGATGCAGATTGATATCAATGAACTCATCGACCTGGTAAAAAGCGTAAAGCCTATGTTTTTAAACCACACAGAGGCAGAGCATGTCACGGTGAAGGGCCGCGCAGATTTCGTGACACAGGTAGATATCCGTGTGCAGGAATATATGCGAAAGGAACTGTCAAAGCGCTGGCCAGAGGTACAGTTTATGGGCGAGGAAAAAGACAACAGCGACATTGATTTTAATGGCGCAGTTTGGATTCTCGATCCGGTAGACGGCACGACAAACCTGATTCATGATTTTAAGGACAGTGCATTGTCCTTAGGCTTGTGCGAGCAGGGGCAGGTGACGCTTGGCGTGATCTATCAGCCATTTCTGGAGGAGGTATTCTGGGCGCAGAAGGGCAAAGGTGCATTCTGCAACGGAAAGCCGATTCACGTAAGTGACGCACAGAAACTGGAAGATAGCTTGATTACCGTGGGAACCAGCCCATATCACCGCGATCTCACAGCGGAAAATTTTGCTGCGATTCGCCGCATTTATGACCGCTGTGTGGATATTCGCCGTATGGGTGCGGCATCCGTTGATCTGGCATATGTTGCCTGCGGACGCGTCGAGGCATACTTCGAGCGAAATTTAAAGCCGTGGGATTTCGCGGCAGGAAAGATTATTGTCGAGGAAGCTGGCGGCCGCGTGATTGATTTGGAAGGTAATAGTGCAAACGTTATGGCACCGTCTGACATTATAGCGGGAAATGGCTATATCGAAGAAGTTATAAAAAAGTTGCTGATTGAACGATGAATTCAATGACAAACTGTAAAAAGTGTGCTATGATAGTTTTGTCGAAAGGAATCACCTTTTGACGAGGCAGGGCAGTAAGATACAAAAGATGTCGAAACCATACAGGAATCACCCTACAAAAGCGAATCTGTACGAAAGATGAACTTTACAAAAGATGAATTGCTGGAGTACAAAAGAAAGCTTATACAAAAGATAACTTACCGAAGTACGAAAGAAAGCTTATACAAAAGATGTTTCATAATGTACCAAAGAAAAAAGCAGTGCGATCTACCAAAGATAGCTTATGCAAAAGAGGACATCTACGAAAGATAAGTTTTCTAAGGAACAAAGGATATACCCCATAAAGACTCCAATTTCGTAATTACAAAAGAAAAATTACAAAGATACAAAAGAGACTTTATAATGTACAAAAGATAGCTTATACCAAAGAAAAAGCGTTTTCCAAACTTGTACCAAAGTGGACACCTGCAAAAGAAAAGTAATACGAAGATACAAAAGACTGCCCTATAGTACAAAAGAGAAAAGATTACAAGATACCAAAGAGAAAAGCCGCCGTGTGATAAGTGTGAAAGCTTGTTGCATGGCGGTTTTATCATACAAAAAAGCGACTTGTAACAAAAGTGGTTCCATGGTATCATATACATACCATATTATGGCAGTCAATTGTCGAAAGGAGATTCAAATGGCACAGTTAAAGCTTCCGGTTGGAATTGAAAATTTCAAAAAGATCAGAACAGACGGATATTACAGGACAACAAAGGAGAAAACCATGGAAATCAAAACAGTTGCAATATTGGGAGCAGGAGCAGTAGGCTCCTATGTAATAGAAGGAATTTCAGGATGTAAGGAGATTCGTCTTGGCGTAATCGCAGAAGGGGAACGAAATACACGCTTGAAAAGTACAGGCTGTACCATCAATGGGGTGACCTATCATCCAGAGGTATGGACCCCTCAAGAAGTCAATATGATTGATCTTTTAATCGTATCATTAAAATATGGCGCATTGCCGACTGCACTAGACACAATCAAACAGGCAACTGGCCCAAACACAATTGTCATGAGTTTGATGAATGGCGTGGACAGCGAAGAGATCATAGGCGCACAAATCGGCATGTCCCATATCCTTCCGGCATTGATCAAAGTAGCTTCTCACAAAGAGCCAGACGGCTATCATTTTGATCGCCAGACGACTATTGGTATTATTTTCGGGGAGTACAAATCACCTTTCCAAAGTGAACGTGTTCAAGCTGTCAGCAACCTTTTTGAAAGGAGCGATATCAACTATCGTGTAACGGATTGTATTCAGGAGGAGATCTGGAGCAAGTTTCGCTTAAATGTCTGCAACAATCTTCCACAGGCAATTCTTGGTGCAGGAGTAGGCTGCTATCGTGATAGTGTTCATATGAAGGCGATCAGCGATGGTCTGCGCAGTGAGATCGAGGCGATTGCCGCAGCAAAAGGAATTGAATTTAGTAAAGTTGCAGCATCCACAAAAGGTTCTCCAGTCATGCCATCGGCTCGTTATTCCACGCTTCAGGATTTGGACGCAAAACGCCACACAGAGATTGACATGTTTTCCGGTGCGCTGATGCGCATGGGCAAAGAACTGGGCATTCCAACCCCATATAATGAATACACGTATCATATGATCAAGGCACTGGAAGAAAAGAACGATGGCCTGTTTGATTATAGTGGAAAAGATGAGACACCAACCTGCTCAAAATAAAAATGGTTTTGAAGAGCATTACTTGAATTTATTTAATAATTAAACGAAAAATGACCATATCATCGGAGAAATAAACTCTCTTTTGATATGGTCATTTTATATTGGATATTCTAGCTAAATGTTCGTAACCTACCGGGTAGCACGTTTAGAACTTCAACTGATATTCCCACTCAAATTCCTTGTCATCCATGCGATACTGCGGTAACAGCATAGGACCACAGGAATTGCTTCCCACACCACTGTTCTTGTAGTCAATGTGCATGGTCACAAAATCACTTGCCTCAAGCTCATAGTTGTGCTTCTTTGCTGCCAGCTCATAATCGGAATAATTGGAAACAGAGAAATCAAAGCTCGTTGCCGCATATGCAGTCACGCCATTTGTTCCATTTCCAACAGAAGCCTTGCGGCAGTGATAGTGGTTTCCATTCTCCTGAGGCTTGATGTAATCTTCATGAAGCTCATCAACAGTAGCGGTAAATGCGTCAAACCAAGCCAGATGATGCTTGTCGATGTAGCACTCCTGCGGACCATAGCCCAGATAGGAAACCTGCTGCCAGCTCTTTGGAAGAGTCAGTTCAACGCCAAATCTTGGCAGATACGGCATCTGTGTGTTGCGCTTTGCATCAATCTTGCAGGTGATTGCACCAGTGCCATCAATGATCCATACAACAGTAAACTTCATAATCCACTGAACGGTAACGGCACACAGATTCACATCACTTGTGATCTGTACAGTCTGACCATCAACCGCATACTTCGTTGTGTAAGCGCGTGTCTGGCTGTGATGATAATTTGCGCGCTCCCACTCATGGCGAATGTTTTGATCGTTATCAGTCGGTGCACGGAAGATGCTATAATCCATAGTAACCGTGTCCTCGCCGCGCTCTAAGGAAGAGAAGATACCAGTAAAGGTATCATATTGATAGGTAAAGCCCTCACCGCTTACAGTCAGGAAGCGATCATCCTCGGTAACGGTCGGAGCAGCAGCCTCGTCGGTAACGGTGTTTAAGCGATGAACAGCAGTCTCAGACAGTAAGAACTGATCGAAACCTACCTCATGACCTGCTGGTACCAGCTCGTGAGCTGTCTTTGTAAAGTAGGTCAGTTTCAGGTAGCAGTCAGCAGCGGTTTTTGGCAGAGTAACTGGAATGGTAACCTCAGACTCAGCATGTGGAGCAGTAGAAGGAACTGCAATCGCACCAGAACAAAGAAGCTCGCCATCAGCCTTGCACTCATAGGAGATGGTAACAGCGTCAGCCATATCGGTAAAGTCAAGCATGTTCTTTAATGCAAGTGTTACCTTGTGAACATCAATCAGTCTTGCGCGTACCGGGCGGACAACATTCTTCCATTCATAAACGCCAGTGTGCGGGGTACGGTCTGGATATACCAGTCCATCCATACAGAAGTTTCCATCGTGTGGATACTCGCCGAAGTCACCGCCGTATCCATACATGGTCTTGCCATTTTCTGCAACACCCTGATTGATGGCGTGGTCACACCACTCCCACACGAAACCACCGCAGAAGCCATCGTACTTCATGATCTGCTGATAGTAGTCCTCGATATCGCCAGGACCGTTACCCATTGCATGAACAAACTCACACTGAATGAATGGCTTCTTCGGGCCTTCTTCAGCAAAGTAGTTGTCAATATCCTCGGTGGACGCATACATACGGCTGTAGAGATCAAGCATGCTCTTGTCGAAGCGATTGGAGTGATCCCATGTAGAAGACTCATAGTGAGTCAGACGGCTTGGATCGTACTCCTTTACCCAGCGGCCAGCATTCTGATAAGCATAGCCAAAGCCTGCCTCATTACCAAGAGACCAGATCAGGATAGATGGATGGTTCTTGTCGCGGATCACATTTCTTTGAACACGGTCTAAAACAGCCTCCGTGAAGACACCACCCTCGTCAAGAAGACCCAGTGTGTTCTCTCTGTCACTATGATAGGTGCTTAAGTATCCGTGCATCTCAATATCAGATTCTGCGATCATATAGAAGCCGTAGCGGTCGCAAAGTTCTGGGAACCACGGAGCATTCGGATAATGGCTGGTACGAATTGCATTGAAGTTAAACTGCTTCATCAGCGTCAGATCACGGATTGCTTGCTCCTTGGAGATGGTGTATCCGGTAACTGGATCGGAGTCATGACGGTTGGTTCCGCGGAACTTCAAGTTCTGTCCATTTACGTAAACAACGCCGCCCTTAATGGAAACCTCACGGATACCAACTGCCTGTGTGATCACCTCATCGCCAGCAGTGATGGTCAAGGTGTACAGATATGGAGTCTCTGCGGTCCAAAGCTTTGCATCGGAAACGGTAAACTTATAGATGCCATCGGTAACAACAGCTTCGCCAACAGAATTTCCATCTGCGTCGCACAGGGTAAGAGCAGGAGTAACATCACCCTCGGTCTCAACGGAAACGCTTACAACACCAGCGCCGCCATCCTTTAAGGAGGTGTGAACGGTGAAGTCACGAACGAAGGACTGTGGACGAGTGAAAAGAAGTACATCACGGAAAATACCGGACATACGAAGCTTGTCCTGATCCTCCAGATAAGTTCCATCACACCACTTTAATACAAGAACAGCCAGTGTGTTGGTGCCTTCCTGTACAAAAGAAGAAATCTCAAACTCACTTGAGGAGTGGGAAACCTGGCTGTAGCCGACAAACTGTCCGTTTACCCATACATAGAAGCAGGAATCAACACCCTCAAAATATAAGAAGTTGCGCTGCTTTGCTGCCTCATCAGAGAGGGTAAAGGTAGTACGGTATGCGCCGCTTGCGTTTTCCTTTGGAACATACGGCGGGTCGAACGGGATCGGATAATTTACATTGGTATACTGATGATAATCGTATCCCTGACACTGCCAGCAGGACGGAACCGGGATGGTATCCATTGCGGAGTCATCAAAATCTGGGTTGATAAACTCAGCCGGAACAGCCTCCGGGTAAGGATAGTAGCCAAAGCGCCAGTCGCCGGAAAGCAACGTTGTGCGGCTTGCGTGATCTGGACCATACGGAATGTAGTAGCTGCGGTTTTCACAGGTACCTACGTGGAGCGTATGAGGATCCTCGTAATAATTCGGTAATTTCATGACGAAATCTCCTTTCGCAAAAATGAATTAGTAAATAAAAGTACTAAAAAAATAATAAAATAGAATATAAAATGAAATAAGAAAATTTTTATACGAATCATATATAAAATGCATTATGAATTCCATTCAGAAAATTTCTTATAACATAATCAGATAAACAAGTGCGACAGATAGAATAATCTGAATGATCGCAAAACGGAAAACAGTCTGTGTGTTGGACCAGCCCTTTGTTTTGCGGACAAAATCGTGGATTGGTGTGCGCACATTCTTTAAAATGTGAACGTGAGCGACCTTGATCAGTGTCAGCTTTACAAGGCCAAGACCGCCGTCGATGATCAGCACAAGTGCTGCCGGGATGTAGAGAAATGGGTCGCCGCATTTGAGCGTTGCGATTGCAATGAAAAGTCCCATTGCACGGGAACCGGCATCACCCATTAACATCTTACTCGGAGTGGCGTTGAACCACAGATAGCCGAGCAGGCAGACAACAAACATCAGGCTCAGATAATCAAAATCGCTGGTGCGTTCCAGAACCTGATCTGCAAAATAGAAGGTCATGATCGTGGTGATCGTCAGTGTGCCGGAAAGACCATCCACTCCATCTGCGCAGTTTGTAACATTGATGGAGATCCAGATCAGCGCGATGGAGAGAATCGCAAATACCGGAACCGGGATGGAAAAGGTGGTGCCGGTCATTGCAAGTGTTATCTGATTCCCATTGAAATGAAGATACGTAAAGGTTACTAAAAATGCAACCAGAAAATCAAGGATTCCCTTCTTTAAGCGTCCCCATGAAGTCTTGGCGGCATCGTCAAGATAGCCTGTCATCATGCAGCAGATCAAAAGAAGAAGATAGATAATCATCTCCGGGTCTACATGGGCAAATAGTACGGCGGCAACGGCAAATACAAGTATAAAAATCAGTCCGGCACCGCGTGGTTTTCCAGCGGAAAGTGCGCCTCCTACAGCAAATTCACGCCCCTGATCCTTTGGAAGATAGATACTGCCTTTTGCAAGTGACACGCAGGTAAAAAAGAATGCGGCCAGTATGCCGATGAAGGCAATGACGGGGCTGGCAGACTCCCCAAGTAACTGTTGAAACATGGTAAAAAACTCCTTTCATTCCCAGACGAAAGACTTTTCGCCTGTTTTGTAAAACTATTTTCAGTTTAGCACACTTCTGGCATTTTGGAAAGAAGATAATCAAAAGGAATCTTTTGTTGATAAGAGTAAAAAAAAGGAAAAGAGTGGAAAGGAATTGTATCATTTTGGAAACTGTGCTATACTCGTCGGAGGGAGTATCCTGTAAAAAGATATCGAAAAATACCCCAAAATATAGAAAAGATATCATTGCAAAGCAGGTAGGATATGAAAACAATATGAAAGGGCAATGGCAAAATGGCATATTTATTTACACATTTTATCGGAGAGCAGCCACAGGGCGAACAGATCTACTTTTCTTTGAGTAAGGACGGTCTGCACTGGAACGATCTGCATAATGGAAAGCCGGTAATTTGTTCAACAGTTGGCGAGTGTGGCCTGCGTGATCCGTTTTTAATTCGCAAGGAGGATGGCAGTGGTTTTGTGATCATTGCAACTGATCTTTGCATCGCAGCCGGAAAGGGTTGGGATGCGGCTGTTACCACAGGCAGCAGAAAGTTAGCAATCATGGAGTCAGAGGATCTCGTTCATTGGAGTGATACGGTATTAGTTGAGGTAGCAGTGCCAGAGGCAGGATGTGCATGGGCACCGGAAGCAATTTATGACAGAGAGCAGGATAATTATCTTGTATTTTGGGCTTCCATGGTAAAGCTAGCGGGTGATGCAGAGCCAAAACAGCGCATCTATGCAGCCAGAACAAAGGATTTCCATGAGTTTACAAAGGCTGAGATCTATCTGGAAAAAGAGAATCACGTTATCGATTCCACAATGGTGTATGATAACGGTGTGTATTATCGATTTTCAAAGGATGAGACAACAAAGAATATCCGCACCGATGCGGCAGCGGATTTAAAGAAGGAATCCTTTAAAGATGTGTCTATTCCCAACCTTGAAGCAATTTACGGAGTGGAGGGACCGGAAATTTATTATCTGGAAGAGCAAAAGAAGTGGTGTCTGATCGTTGACCGTTTTGCTGCACACAAGGGGTATCTTCCACTTGTGTGCGACAGCTTAAAGACAATGGATTTTGTGCCTCTTGACGATTCTGAATTTGACATGGGCAAGACCATGAAGCGCCATGGAAGTGTTGTTGCTGTCAGCGATGAGGAATATAGTCGCATGGCAGAGGTATTTGGTTTGTAACTATTCCGAAAGCTGGAGGAATCCTCGGTTATGAGCAGGCAACGAAGCAGATTGCAAATATCCGCTTGACTGTCCGGGGAGTTTTCGGCTATCGCATTATTGTAAATTTAGAAAGTATTTATAGGCAGGAAAGAAAAGTGGCAGGTAAGAGAAAAAAAAGAAAAAAGGCCCGTCTTCGATGGTGGGTGACTTCCAGAATTATTGTAGTAGTCGTAATTGTAGTCGGTGTGTGCGGAATTATTTCTTTTATGGATCGACTATATCATACGAAGATGCATGAAGAAAATGCAAAGGCACCGCTTCCGAAAATGATGGAGAGTGTAAGCGCAGATTCAAAGTGGGCATATGCATATCGAAACGAATCACAGACCGAGACTGAATTGCAGACCGAGACTGAATCACAGACTGAGGCTGAATCACAGACCGAGACTGAATTGCAGACCGAGACTGAATTGCAGACTGAGGCTCAATCACAGCCAGGCAGCGAAGAATTGAATGGCACGCAGGGAGTGAGCGTCACGGAACAGACGGATGTCTCAGCAGCTTCTAGTGTCGAGCCAGCGCAAAGTGTCGTAGTTGGAGATGTGCAAGCTGAGGAACCATCGTATGTCAGTCTGGTGGCAGTGGGAGACAACCTGATGCACTATGATGTGTCAATGAGCGGCTGGCAGCCGGACGGCAGCTACAATTACGATTATAATTTTGCTTATGTGAAAGATATCGTGCAGGCAGCCGATTTGGCAGTAATCAATCAGGAATGTGTCATTGGCGGTGACGAGTGGGGCATCCGAGATTATCCGTGCTTTAATGTGCGTACTGAGGTGGCAGCGGCCATTGCAAATGCAGGATTTGATGTCGTATTAGCAGCGACCAATCATGTGCTCGACATCGGAAAAGTCGGCAGCTTATATATGGTTAATTTTTTTAGAACCAATTATCCGCAGCTGACACTTCTTGGCATTCACGACAGCTGGGAGACAAGAGACGAGATTCATGTTGTCGAAAAGAATGGCATTCGCATCGGTATGATCAACTACACCGATATTTTAAATTGCAGGAGTGATTACGATGCGGATGGTCAGTATCTGGTGGATATGCTTGATTATGACCGTCTGGCAAGGCTGATTCAGCGAACGAAGGAGGCATCTGATTTTGTAATCGTATTTCCGCACTGGGGTACTGAGTACAATCTGGGCACAGATGATTCCCAGGCCGAGCAGGCAGCTTTTCTGGCAGCACAGGGCGTTGATCTTGTTATCGGAACACATCCTCATGTCGTAGAGCCGATTGATTACATAGACCGTCCGGACGGCGGCAAGATGCTGATTTATTATTCACTTGGAAATTTTCAGTCCTTGCAGCGAAAAGAGGCGACACTCCTTGGCGGCATGGCAAAGGTTACGATCAAGAAGGATTTCAAGGGAGCAAGAATCGTTGATTTTGATATGGAAACGCTTGTGACGGATTATCGCCTCGGCGGAGTACGTGTTACCGATTATTTTGATATCATTACAACGTATCCATGGAGTAAATATTCCAGAGCGATTGCCGAATCAAGCAATATCGGCAATGGCAATGCGGATTTTAACTTAGATTATATGTTCCAGTTACAGGCCGAGCAGGCAGCACAGGTACACGAGGCACGCCATAAAGCAGGACTGGAGTAGAGAATGCAGGATGCAGAAAGGGAGGATATTGAAAATGGACAGCAAGAAGTTCAGCAAACCGATCAGCTTAAAGCGAATCCGGTTAGAGGATGGTTTCTGGAAGCCAGAGATGGAACTGGTACGAAAAGAAGTAATCCCATATCAATGGGAAACATTAAATGACCGGGTACCGGAGGCAGCACCGAGCTACTGTATGCATAATTTTAAAGTAGCAGGCAAGATGAATCAGGAAAAGAGAGAGCAGGGAAACAGCTATCAGGAGCCTGTCTATACATTTCGTGGCTTTGAAGCACTTCCGGATGATCCGAGAAATCCGGATGATGATAAGTTTTATGGCTTTGTTTTTCAGGACAGCGATTTTTCAAAGTGGATCGAGGCAGTAGCCTATTCACTAACACAGCACCCGGATACGGAACTTGAGAAGATCGCAGATGGTGCGATTGATATCGTATGCGCCGCTCAGTTGGAAAATGGCTATCTGGACACCTACTATATCATCAACGGTATGGACAGGATGTTCACAAATTTAAAGGACCATCATGAGTTGTACTGCTTCGGTCATCTGACTGAGGGAGCGGTTGCCTACTATCAGGCAACAGGCAAGGACAAGCTGTTAAAGGCTGCGATGCGTTTCGCTGATTTTATTGCTTCCTATTTTGGAACAGAGGAAGGCAAGTGCAAGGGTTATCCGGGTCATGAGATCGCAGAGATGGCACTCGTTCGTCTGTACGAGGTGACTGGCGAGGAGAAGTACAAAAAATTGGCTGAATATTTTGTCAACCAGCGCGGTACCCAGCCATACTATTTCGACAGTGAGGGCAATGTACCGGAGCGAGAGAAGAAAACAAAGATTCGCTACCAGTATTATCAGGCGCACCTGCCGGTAAGAGAGCAGACTGTGGCAACGGGTCATGCGGTTCGTGCCGTTTATCTGTATTCCGGTATGGCAGATGTTGCCCGACTGACAGGCGATGATTCCTTATATCAGGCTTGTGAGACGTTGTGGAACAATATCACGACAAAGCAGATGTATGTAACCGGTGGAATCGGACAGACCCATCACGGTGAGGCATTTACATTTGATTACGATATGCCGAACGACACAAACTATGCAGAGACTTGCGCGTCCATCGGTCTTGTGTTCTTTGCACGCCGTATGCTTGAGATGAAGCCAGATTCCAAATATGCAGATGTCATGGAGCTTGCGCTTCACAATGGTGTGCTCAGCGGCATGGCACTCGATGGAAAGAGCTTCTTCTATGTCAATCCGCTTTCTGTCAATCCGAGAAGCTGCCATGAAGATCCGGGCAAGCAGCACGTAAAGCCAGTTCGTCAGAAGTGGTTTGGCTGTGCATGCTGCCCACCGAATCTGGCGCGTGTGATCAGTTCCATCGGTTCCTACGCATATACGGAAAACGAAGATACACTGTGGGTACATCTGTATGCAGGCGGCACCATTGAGAAGGAAGTAGACGGACAGAAGGTAAACGTTGTCATTACCTCCGGCTTCCCGTGGAATGGTGATGTCACTTTGAAGGTAGAAAGTGAGCAGCCGGTGACGATGACAGTAGCGCTTCGTATTCCGGGCTGGTGCGGCGAGGACTTTGAACTGGAGGGTGCTGTCGGCAAGGAATGCCGCATGGAGGATGGTTATCTGTATGTAACAGGCGAGTGGAAGAAGGAAGATCTGTTAAAGCTTTGCTTTGCAATGAAGGTAAAGGTACTTCAGGCAGACAGCAAAGTCCGTCAGGATGAGGGCAAGGTCGCTGTTATGAGAGGACCGGTTGTCTATTGTCTGGAAGAAGCCGATAATGGCAAAGGACTTCCACTTGTCCGCATGAAACCAGATGCTGTCTTTAGTGAAGAAGAGACAAACGAGCTTGGCTTCCCAATGGTAATGCTGCGCGTAAATGCAAAGGCAAAGAAGCCAGTTACCGTAGAGAATGGATTGTATCAGACATGGCAGAAGCCGGTATATGAGGAAAAGGAACTTCGTTTCATCCCTTACTATGCGTGGGCAAACCGCGGCGAGGGCGAGATGGAGGTATGGGTAAATCAGCTATGATCACAGTACAGGCAGTAAAGAAAGATGGAAGCGTTATTGCAGAGGCATCCGGGGCAAAGGAGGTAAATTTACCTCTGTCCCATATCTATGAGGAAGGCGACTGCATTGTATTTACGGTAGATGAGATGCCGGCATTTTATGTATTTCAGGCAGATGATGCGCTGGGGGAGGCACTTGTCTATGTGACAGGAGAAGTTTCCTATGAGATTCCGTTCGGGGAGAAGAAGGTGTGCTACTCGCCAAAGATCTTTTCAGGCGAGAGTCATTTGATTACAGCGCGAAAGGCAAGAGCATGGGAGTATGAGGCATACCGCAATCTGGCTGTCAATGTGATGGATCAGCATGGTGATACTCGTTGCTATCCGCATGCGAGTGCAAATGTGGAGACACGCGGCGAATCGGTTTTTGCAGCGCGCAACGCGATAGATGGTGTAACGGCGAACCATTCGCATGGCTTCTGGCCGTATGGTTCCTGGGGCATCAATCAGAATCCGAAGGCGACAATCTGTATTGATTTCGGAAGAGAAGTGATCACAGACCGCATTGAGATTTATACACGCGCAGATTTTCCGCATGATGCATGGTGGACAAAAGCAACCGTTCGTTTCTCGGATGATACCACGATGGTGTGTGACCTTGTCAAGACGGATGAGGGTCAGGAGTTTACATTTCCACCGAAGAAGGTTCGCTGGGTGCAGCTTGAAGAGCTGATTAAGGCAGATGATCCGTCACCGTTTCCGGCGCTGTCGCAGCTGAAAGTGTACGGCAAGTGATGCGATCCCGGTAGTTTCACGAAGGAGGATTTGGCAAAGTGTTTGTTCGGCTTTGTAAATCACTGTTGCCGCACCCACCGTTTGCCATATGAAAAGGGCATCTCACCAAACTACTTTATCAGCAGCTTGGCAAGTGCCCTTTTAAAGGATAGAGATTAGTATTTTCTCTTCTTATAATCTTCACCGAAACGGCGGATACGCTTGCGGCGTCTGCTGTTTGCTGTAAGAGCAGCAGTGAGAAGGAAAACAACAAATAAGATCAAGATAATCGCAGCGGCAGAAAACAGTCCGGTCATAAATTTGTGATCGCTCTCAATGACTGGCGCTGCGCTTTCATTTGGCTCATCGAGGGAAGCAATTTCACTTTCGCTCTCAGCAGATTCATCCTCAAGAGAGTGATCTGTATTGGACTCAATTGCTTCACCAGAATTGTCTTCGGATACGGATTCGACCGATTCTTTCTGCGAAGCTGCATTTGCAGCAGCTTTGCCTGCAACGATGCCGGCTTCCGTGTTTGGCGAGATGTCAAGCAGCATTCCTGTTACAATGGCACTTGCATCGTGGAGATTTTTCTGAACGCGGCCCGGAAGAAGCTCATTTAAACGATTCAAATCGTCAAACTCGGTATGCATGATCTGACCGCCTGTAGAAGCAAATGCTTCATTGGCTGTCTGATAATGGCAGGTCAGGTGCGTCTCATCATTGCCGCCTGTGCCGTCGTCATTGCACCAAAGACTTGCTTCCATATATAAATACGGAATGCCTTCTTTTGCAAAGTAGTAACTGTCGCTTCCGAGTAATCTTGTCGGAGATTGAAACTCTTCGACCTGCTCAGGAAGCGTATACAGGTCAAGTCCGAGATCATCTGCGATCAGATTTGCCTCATCATAGACCCACTCGCGTGTCAGCTCGCCGTTTTCATTGTATTCGCCGCCGTATCCATAGAGACGGTCACCGGCACCGATGGAATCTACGTTGATGCAGCACAGCACATTGTCAAGCAGATTATTTGGAATCAGATAGGTATAGACAAAGCAGCTGGAACCGGCATAAGCACCATATTCTTCCGTATCGAAGAATACAAACTGGAGAGTGCATGGTGTTTCAAGATCATGGAAACGATGAGCCAGTTCAAGAAGCAAAGAAACACCGGAGCCATTGTCATCGACACCGGCAGTCGGCATGCTGTCGTAGTGTGCGCCGATTATGATTGTTTTTTCAGAGTTGCCTGGCTTTGTGACAAAGTAGTTGATTCCGGTAAAATCAAAATGAGTAAATTCGTGAGTGGAAACCTCATAGCCGTAGCTTTCAAGCTGAGACTGAATCCACAGTCCGGCATTGGTTACGTTCTCAGAACGATTATTTTCCTCATTGATGCGCTGAGGAAAATTTTGATAAAGTGCATCAAGATTCGCATAGGCTTCGACTCCGTATAGGTCTTCCGAAACTGTTTCTTGTGTTTCCGGTACAGATTCTGTTTCCGTCTGTGTGCCCTGAAATTCAACAGAACTGGATTCTGGCGGTGTATCAGCGCCAAAAGCGGAGACTGGGGACAAAAAAACTGCTGTTGACAGCATACAGACAGCCGCTTTTTCAAAAAATGTGCGGATGTGCATAGTGTAACTCCCTTCGTAATGTAGTAACTATTCAGAGCCATGCAAAATTGCCTGCGGTGAATGCTTGCATTCAGATAGCATGGCAATTTTATATGGCGAAGTAACCACATGAGCAAAATGGGCGCATTGAAAATGCGTTTGCCTCGCAGAGGCGATTTTGCGAATGGGGGTTTGAATAGTTACGTAATGTGGTATAATAAGTTCGGTATCATTATAAAAAAAAATACAGGAAATTTCAACTGATAGTTGTGTGTGAATTTTTGCAAACAGAAACGAACAGATGAGATTACCGTATTTCGAGAAAGGAAAAAACATATGAAATTAGTAATTGCATCCGACATTCACGGCTCTGCAT
>CAVCXB010000046.1:0-21975 GCA_963605535.1 Wujia chipingensis | reverse complement strand
TTGAGGATGGTACTTACACCGCAGAGGTAACACTGGAGGGAGGAAGCGGCAAAGCAACCATTGAGTCTCCGGCAACGCTTACCGTAAAGGATGGCGAGGTAATCGCTTCGATCGTATGGAGCAGCCCGAACTATGATTACATGATTGTAGATGGAGAAAAGTATCTTCCGGTGAACACAGAAGGAAATTCGGTATTTGAGATTCCGGTCGTTTCACTTGAGAAGCCACTTGAAGTAGTTGCGGATACCGTAGCAATGAGCAAGCCGCATGAGATTGAGTATACGATCACATTTGATGCATCTACAGTGAAGGCAGAGTAATCCGATGATCAAAAGACATTCGATAGCGATCGCAGCCAGTGTATTGCTTCTTGGACTAACCGGACTGTGTGGCTGCGGTTCGTCTTCTGATACAAAGCAAAATTCTGTGAGTATGACAAAAGAAACGCTGGGACAGATGGCAGAAGCATCTGAGTCAGAGAAATTAAATGATGAGTCAGAAGAACTATCAAGCGAGCAGGAAAAAGGCTCGTCAGAAGCACAGTCAAATGATCAGGCATCAGACATGGATGCACTCGGAGAGCCGACTGATCATTTGCAATTACTGTATGCCAAGAACTTTTCGGTAGACTACTATGATGGCGGCTACAAGCTTCTTACGACAAAAGATGGCACACAGATTTTGACAGTTCCAGAGGGAAAAGAGGTACCAAACGGTCTTGACGAGTCAATAATCGTGTTACAGCAGCCAGTAAACAATATATATCTTGTTTCATCGGCTGTCATGGATCTATTTCGGGAACTGGACGCGCTCGATACGATTGGCTTTTCTGCGCAAAAGGCAGAAAACTGGTATGTTGATGGGGCAAAGGATGCGATGGAAAAGGGTGACATTTTGTATGCAGGCAAATACAGCAGCCCGGATTATGAATTGTTGGTCTCAAAAAAGTGTTCTTTTGCGATTGAGAATAGCATGATTCTCCATTCGCCAGAGGTTAAGGAAATGTTGGAGGATTTTGGCATTCCTGTTATGATCGAGTACTCCAGTTACGAGTCTCATCCGCTGGGTCGTGTCGAGTGGATTAAATTCTTTGGTGCACTTACTGGAAAGGAAGACGCAGCAGAGGAAGCCTTTGAAAAACAGACAGAAATGGTAAATCGCGTGACCGTGCAGGAAAAGACTAACAAAACGGTGGCCTTTTTCTATATAACATCCAATGGGCTGGTGCAGGTACGCCAGAGCAACGATTATATTCCAAAGATGATTGAGCTTGCCGGAGGCAATTATATATTTGAAAATCTGGGAGACGATTCAAGGCGCTCCACGATGAATATGCAGGTTGAAGAATTTTATAATAGCGCGAAGGATGCAGATTATTTGATCTATAACAGTACAATTGACGGTGGTGTGCAGACAATCAATGAATTGATTGAAAAATGCCCGGTTTTACAGGATTTCAAGGCCGTACAAAATGGCGATGTCTGGTGTACCGAAAAGGATGTTTATCAGCAGTCGATGTCAATTGGCTTTTTAATAGAAGACATCCACAACATGCTTCAAGGTGCAGACGATACCGAAATGAACTATTTGTATCGCTTGGATTAATCCACATATAGAATCAACGACAAGATTTAAATCATAAGAACAAGCAAGAAAACAGCTTTTGATGAAACCACAGCTTTGCAGACTCATAGAAAGGAGATTGCCTTACAATGGAACAAAAACGAAAAATAAGATACATCATCGTATTTTTCCTTCTGGGAGGCTGTACTGTGCTGCTTGGCATACTCAATATTTGTATCGGAAGTGTCTCAATTCCATTTTCGGATATTGTGGCATCCATTCAGGGAAAGCAGATGGAAAATGCCCGCATTTTGTGGGATATCCGAATGCCCAGAATGCTGGCGGCTTTGATTCTTGGCGGTGCGCTCGGTCTTGCTGGCTATCTGCTTCAGACCTTTTTTCATAACCCGATTGCAGGTCCGTTTGTCCTTGGTATTTCCTCTGGCGCGAAGATGACAGTATCGCTTGTCATGGTCTTTTTGATGGGACAGGCCATCCGCGTAAGTTCTGGAATGATGATTCTTGCAGCGTTTGTCGGGGCGATGATTTCCATGGGTTTTGTATTACTCGTATCACGAAAAGTAGACAGCATGTCCATGCTTGTTGTAGCGGGCGTGATGATCGGCTATATTTGCTCGGCGATAACGGAACTTGTTGTGACCTTTGCCGACGATGCACAAATTGTAAATTTACATAACTGGTCAAGAGGCAGTTTTTCTGGTACAACATGGGACAATGTGGCGGTGATGGCAGTCACGGTGGCAGTTGCATCAACGGCAGTCTTTCTTTTGTCCAAGCCCCTTAGCGCATATCAATTAGGTGAATCCTATGCGAGAAATCTTGGCGTGAATGTCAAAGGACTTCGCAGCGCGATGGTACTTCTGTCGAGCATTCTCTCTGCATGCATCGTGGCATTTGCGGGGCCCATTTCCTTTGTGGGAATTGCCGTGCCGCATTTAGCAAAGCAGCTTCTTTCCAGCACAAAGCCGATTTTGTTGATTCCAGCATGTTTTTTAGGCGGCAGTGTATTCTGTTTGTTTTGTGATCTGCTAGCCAGAACAGTGATGGCACCGACTGAGCTTAGCATCAGCACCGTCACGGCCATTTTCGGTGCGCCAATCGTGCTGTGGATTCTAATTCGCAGAAACAAAGAGAGGGCAGTGGAATGAATGGAAACAATGGATATAATGGAAGCGATGGAAGAAACAGTGAGAACAATGGCTACCTTTGGACAGAAAACTTAAGTGTCGGCTATCAGAAGCACGTTGTGGTAGATGATATTCAAATTACACTCCAAAAAGGTGAAATACTTACACTTATTGGCCCAAACGGTGCAGGAAAATCCACCGTGCTAAAGAGCATTGCAAAACAGCTTGAACTGCTTGGCGGCAGCATTTATTTGGATCAGACAGAATTGTCGAGACTATCAGGGCGACAGCTCTCACAGAGTATGGCAGTTGTAATGACACAGAAGCTTCGTGCAGAGAAAATGACTTGTGAGGATGTGGTTGCAACAGGTCGCTACCCGTATACGGGACGCTTTGGAATTCTCTCCTTGTCTGATCGACAGGCTGCAAAAGAAGCGATGGAACTCGTTCATGTGACGCAGATAAAAAATCTTGACTTTAATCAGATCAGCGATGGACAGCGTCAGCGCGTCATGCTTGCGCGCGCGATCTGTCAGGAACCGCAGATTCTGATCTTGGATGAGCCGACCTCCTATCTGGATGTTAAATACAAATTAGAATTTCTGTCGATCCTACAAGAGATGAAGCGCCAGAAAAAGTTGACTGTTATTATGTCACTTCATGAGTTAGACCTCGCCGAGCGCATTTCCGACCGGATTCTCTGTGTCAATGGAACCACGCCAGAGCGCTTCGGAACACCACAGGAGATTTTTACAAAAGGGTATATTTCAGAGCTGTTTGATATTGCATCGGGCAGCTTTGATGAGGAAACGATGAGTGCCGAGTTGACAAAGCCTGCTGGAAAGCCATCTGTTTTTGTTATCGCCGGGGACGGGACCGGGCGAAGCATCTACAGACAGCTACAGCGAAGAAGCATTCCATTTATCACCGGTATCCTTTTTGAAAACGACCTTGATTACCCAGTCGCAAAGGCACTCGCCACCGAGGTAATCGCGTCAAGAAGCTTCGAGCCTATCACGAATGAGACACTTGAAGCCGCGAAAGCCAAACTAAAGGAGTGCGACCGCGTGATCTGCTGCCGCTCCCACTTCGGCACATTCGAGAAGGCCAACGAGGAGCTTTTTGCCTGCGCAGAGCAGTGGGGAAAGGCGATAAACCTATTGACATGGTAGTTTATCAATGCTAAGATACGAGAGGCAAAGATAGAGAAACATGCAAAAGGAAAAGGCAGGAAAGAAATGTTAAATCAGTTTTCAAGAACCCAGCTTTTATTGGGAAAAGAGGGAATGGATGTGCTTGCAGGAGCCAAGGTAGCCATTTTTGGTATCGGCGGTGTTGGCGGTTATGTAGTAGAAGCGCTTGCAAGAAGCGGCGTCGGTTCCTTTGTACTTGTAGATGACGATAAGGTGTGCTTAACAAACATCAACCGTCAGATTATCGCAACAAGAAAGACAATCGGAAAATATAAGGTAGAAGTCATGAGAGATCGCATTCTGGAGATCAATCCGGATGCACAGGTAGAAATGCGCCAGTGCTTTTATTTGCCAGAGAATGCGCATGAATTTGAATTTTCTGAGTATTCCTACGTGGTAGATGCAGTCGATACCGTTACTGCAAAGATTGAGATCATCATGCGTGCGCAGGCAGCAGGTGTTCCGGTGATCAGCTGCATGGGTGCAGGAAATAAGCTTGACCCAACACAGTTTCATGTTGCAGATATTTACAAGACGACAATGTGTCCGCTGGCAAAGGTCATGCGTCATGAGTTAAAAAAGCGCGGTGTCAAGAAGCTAAAGGTTGTTTACTCAACTGAGAAGCCAGTGCGTCCATTGGAGGATATGAGTATCAGTTGCCGTTCCCACTGTGTATGCCCACCGGGAACAAAGCATAAGTGTACCGAGAGAAGAGACATTCCGGGTAGTGTGGCATTTGTGCCGCCAGTAGCAGGACTGATTCTGGCAGGTGAGGTCATTAAAGATCTTGCCAATCCTCAGGCGCTTCATCAGGAGAAATAATTAAATAAAAATTAAATAAAGAATTGTAATGATTCCGATAGCGAAACGCCCGTCAGCTTTTATTTGCTGACGGGTTTTGTGTTAACTGAGAAAATTCAGAAACAAATACGGGAATGTTTCCCCATAATTTCACACAAGCGGAATCGTTACCAAAGGGAGGCTTACATGAAGACAGAATTTGTGCTTCCGGGCGAGATCGAGAAGCGAAGCTTTGAAATCATCGCGGCGGAATTAAAGGAGCGAAACATTGTCTTAGACAAGGAGAAGGCACCAGTGATCTGCCGTGCCATCCACACGACAGCCGATTTTGACTATGCGCATACACTCGTATTTTCAGATGGCGCATTGGACAAGCTAAAAGAATTGATCCGAAATGGCGCCGGAATTGTGACCGATACGAATATGGCATTGTCTGGTATCAATAAGAAAACACTGGCATCATTTGGCGGTGAGGCAACATGCTTAATGGCAGACAGTGAAGTTGCACGTTTGGCAAAGGAGCAGGGCACAACGCGGGCAGCTGTCAGCATGGAAATTGCTGCATCCTGGAATAAGCCAACCATCTTTGTAGTAGGAAACGCACCGACCGCGCTGATGAAGCTGTATGAAATGTATCAGGAAGGACGCTACAAACCAGACTTTATCATTGGTGTTCCGGTTGGCTTTGTAAATGTGGTCGAGGCAAAGGAAGAGATCATGGAAACTGACATTCCTTACATTATCAACAAGGGAAGAAAGGGCGGAAGCAACGTTGCCGCAGCCATCTGCAATGCAGTACTCTATGAGCTGTCAGGCAGGAAGTGCGTATGAGATACGGATTTACGACAGGAAGCTGTGCGGCAGCGGCAGCAAAAGCTGCGGCCTATATGCTGCTAACGGGCAAGAAAAAGGAGAACATTTCCATTTTGACACCGAAAGGCATCGTGTTTGAGGCAAAGCTGTTAGAGATTACCCGAAAAGAGGGAAGCGTCAGCTGTGCAGTCGAAAAGGACGGTGGGGATGACCCAGATATCACGACAGGAGTGCTTGTCTATGCAGAGGTGTCATATGCAGAATGCTCACAGCCATTAAAGACAGTGAGTCCATTGCGTGAAAAAACACAAAAAGAAAAACGAAAAGAAACACAGAAAGAAACACAGAAAGAAACACAGAAAGAAACACAGAGAGAAACACAAGAGAATGCATCTTGGCCGGAAGCTTCAAAAGCATTTCATGCCACGGTTGAGATTGATGGTGGAATCGGCGTTGGTCGTGTGACAAGACCGGGCATGGATCAGCCAGTTGGAAATGCGGCAATCAACCATGTGCCGCGCCAGATGATCGAATCCGAAGTGCTAGAGGTTTGTCGGATGGCAGATTATAAGGGGACCCTAAAGGTAATTATTTCCATTCCCAAAGGAGTGGAATTGGCAGAAAAAACCTTCAATCCAAGGCTTGGCATTGTCGGTGGAATTTCTGTGCTAGGAACGAGCGGCGTGGTTGAGCCGATGAGCAGTCAGGCGCTTCTTGACACCATTCGTCTCGAACTAACTATGCAGCGTGCACAAAATAGCCCGATTGCGGCGGTTTCTCCGGGCAATTATGGACTTGATTTTATGAAGGAAACCTACGGCTATGATCTCGATGCCAGTGTCAAGTGCAGCAATTTTATCGGAGAGACGATTGACATGGCAGTGGAATGTGGTTTTGAAAAAATGCTTCTTACCGGACACATTGGAAAGCTCGTCAAGGTTTCTGGAGGCATCATGAATACGCATTCACGAGAGGCAGACTGTAGAGTCGAGTTGCTTGCAGCGGCAGGACTTCGAGCTGGTGTCAGCCATACCAATCTGATGAAAATTTTGGACAGTGCGACAACCACAGAGGCCATCGCTTATCTGGAAGAAGAAAATAAGACAAAACCTGTCATGGACTATCTGATGGAGCGAATTCTTTATTATACCAATCGCCGAGCGGGAGGTAAGATGCAAATCGAGTGCATTCTCTATGATAACCAATATGGTGAATTGGCAAAGAGCGAAAAGGCAGAGGAATTTTTAAACGAATTAAAAAATCATAGAGCAGCTATAAAGTGAGCTACAAATAGGGTTACAAATTGGGCTACAAATAGAGCTGCGGATTGAGAGGAAACTATGGTATCATTTGTAGGAGCAGGCTGCGGTGCAGCCGATCTGATTACCGTGCGAGGAATGCGGCTTTTGCAGGAAGCGGATCTGGTCATTTATGCCGGATCACTGGTCAATCCTGAGCTGCTTTCGTATACAAAAGAAGGCTGTGAGTGCTTAAACAGCGCTTATATGACACTCGATGAAGTCATAGCAGCTTTGCAAAAAGGAGAGCAGGAAGGAAAGAAAATGGTGCGCCTTCATACAGGTGATCCGAGTATTTACGGCGCAATCCGTGAGCAGATGGATCGCCTTGAGGCGCTTGGAATCGGCTACGAGACTTGCCCAGGTGTAACAGCATGTTTTGGTGCAGCGGCAGCACTTGATTTGGAGTTGACCGTGCCTGAGGTGTCTCAAAGCCTGATTATCACGCGCATGGCGGGACGCACACCGGTGCCAGAAAAAGAAAGCATCGAAAGCTTTGCTGCGCATCATGCAACGATGGCCGTTTATTTGAGTGCAGGCCACTTAAAAGAATTGTCGGAAAGACTGATTTTGGGTGGCTACAGTGCAGATACACCGGCGGCAATTGTGTACAAGGCAACTTGGCCGGAGCAGCTTTGTCTAAAATGTACGGTGTCCACACTCGAGGAGACTGCTGCGCAGCACGGCATCAAAAAGACGGCAGTTGTTCTTGTGGGAGATGCGATCTCTCCGTCCGATTATGCGCTTTCTCGTCTCTATGCACCAGATTTTGAAACAGAGTATCGAAAGAAAAAGACTGATGGGACAGAACAGACAGTAGACAAAAAATCAAAAGAGGCCGCAGATGGAAGAAGTAAGTAGCAACATTAATAGTATCAATCGTATTAACATTATCAGCTTCACAAAAAAGGGAGAGGTATTGGCAGCGCGGCTGAATACATACTTTCAGACGGTAGAGCAAGGCAACAATTCGACTTGTGTTTGCTGCATCAGCAAATGCCATGCATCCGAAACATATTCACCAGTGCCATTATCCTCTTATGCAAGAGAAAGTTTTGAAAAAAAACAGGGGATGATTTTCATTGGAGCGGCTGGAATTGCCGTGCGCACGATTGCACCATTTTTAAAGGATAAGCTGCATGATCCCTTTGTCATTGTCATTGATGAAAATGGCGACTATGTGATTCCAATTTTGTCTGGTCATGTCGGACGTGCCAATGAGTATGCACGAAAGCTTGCCATGCTTTTAGGCGCGCAGGCGGTGATTACCACGGCAACGGATGTCAGTCATTGCTTTGCAGCCGATTTATTTGCACAGAAAAATCAATATGCGATTCAAAATAAAGACGGCATTGCGCGTGTTTCTGCAAAGACGCTTGCCCATGAGGCAATCACAGTGCGCACTCTCGATGAAATCATAACACTTTCCTTTGATGGAACTGTAATGAAGAGACAGCCGCTTCGGGAAAATCAAGAAACAACGAGTGGTTTCTCTGATATCGTCATTTCGCCCTTTATACAGGATGCCTCGAAAGGCGCACTGTGGTTGGTGCCGCGCTGCATCGTAGTGGGTGTGGGCTGTCGAAGAGGAAAAGAAACAACGGCAATCGAGCAGCCCATTCGAGAGCGCTTGGCTGCATGTGGAATCGCGAAAGAGGCAATCTGCCAGATGGCTTCGATTGACCGCAAAAAAGATGAGGTCGGATTGATTGAGACAGCAGCGAATTTTCATGTCGAATTTGTCACCTTTCCAGAAGAGACGCTAAAGCAGGTGCCGGGAACCTTCAGCAGTTCTGCATTTGTAGAAAAAACAGTGGGCGTAGACAACGTGTGTGAGCGCTCGGCGATGGCAGCAGCACCGCGGGGGACACTTTTTGCGGGCAAATATGCAAAGGATGGTGTGACCGTGGCAATTGCGGTGCGTACAGTTTCGCCATTCTTTGCGCAATGAATCTGTTAAAGGCCGATTGACTTCATTTAATTGAGCAAGGATAAGAACAAAAAGGCGGCAATGTCAGTACGATAAATGATTTAATATGATAAATGGTTCAGTACGAAAGGCAGGTAATGGGTTTGAAACAGAAGATATATATAGTAGGAATCGGGCCGGGAGCGCCTGAAATGATGACACCTCAGGCAAGACAGGCGATTGAAGACAGCGATGTGATCGCCGGATACCCAGTGTATTTAAAGTTACTTGGCAATTTGATTCAAGATAAAAAAACAATTGCTACGCCAATGACAAAGGAAGAAGAACGCTGCCGCCTTTGCTTTGAGGAGGCAAAAAAGGGCTGCACCGCTTCCATTGTGTGCAGTGGTGATGCGGGTGTGTACGGCATGGCATCTTTGATGTATGATTTGCTTTTGGAGTACCCAGATTGTGAGTTAGAGGTCATTCCGGGTATTACGGCGGCAGTCAGCGGAGCAGCTGTCCTTGGCGCGCCGATTGGTCATGACTTTTGTGTGATCAGTTTAAGTGATCGCCTGACGCCATGGGAAGTGATCGAAAAGCGACTATTAGCGGCGGCAGAGGGGGATTTTTGTATTGCCATTTATAATCCGTCCAGCAAGGGCAGACCAGATTATTTAAAACGCGCCTGTGAAATTTTGCTGCGCAAGGTGGAACCAGATCGCAAGTGCGGCTATGTGCGAAACATCGGAAGAGAGGGCATGACATACAAAATCTGTGAGCTTGGTACACTCAAGGACGAACAGGTTGACATGTTTACAACGGTATTTATCGGAAATTCACAGAGTCATGTGATCAAAGGAAAGCTTGTGACTGGGCGCGATTATCACATCGAAAGGCGGTGACGTTGATGAAAAAAGTGTTAATCTTTGCAGGAACAACAGAAGGGCGTGAGCTGGCAGAAATTCTTGCGGATGCAAGGATCGCGTGCAGCGTGTGCGTTGCAACCGGCTATGCACGCGAGCTGATGAAGGATGATCGCCTTGATGTGCATTGTGGCCGTTTGACGGAGGAAGAAATGGAAACACTGATGCGGGACGGTGGATATGATGTAGTCGTTGATGCGACACATCCATATGCGCAGATTGTATCGCAAAATATCCGTCAGGCAGCAAGTCATCAGTCCATTCCGATGATTCGTCTGCGCCGCAGTACTGAGAGTGCAGAAAAAGATCTGATCTGTTTTCAGACTCATGAGGAATGCAGTGCGTGGTTATCCAAACAGACAGGAAATATTTTATTGACAACAGGAAGCAAAGATTTGGGCGTCTATGCGTCAGACGAAACGATAAGAAAGCGTCTGTTTGTGCGTGTCCTTCCGGGAGAAGAGAGTATCCGCCTTTGCACCGCGCAGGGTATCACAGGATGCCAGATTATCGCAATGCAGGGACCATTTTCCGAGCAGATGAACGAGTGCATTTTAAAGGAATGTGCCATTGACTGGATGGTGACAAAGATAAGTGGTCATGCAGGAGGCTTTGAGGAAAAAATTGAGGCAGCTCGAAAGACTGGTGCCGGAATTTGCGCAATTTTGCCCCCGACAGAGACGGTATGCCAACCAGAAACATCCTCTGACGATGAAAGAGAATCCTCTTCATCCATGTGTGAAACCACATATGAAAGCGTATGCGAAACGGTATATGACACCGCAAAGAAACTTGAAACGCTTTTAAAAGAAAATATTTTATCGCATCGCAGCCGAAAAATAACGCTTGCCGGAATTGGAATGGGCAGCACTGACGGAATGACAAGAGAGAGTTACCATGCGTTTGAGGAGGCAGAGGTTGTATTTGGCGCATCGAGAATGCTGGAAAATCTGTCAGGTAAGGGCATTAAAGTGCCGTACTATCGAGCAGACGATATTATTTCTTATTTAATTGCACACCCAGAGTACACAAAGGTGGCAGCGGCCTTTTCCGGGGACAGCGGCTTTTACAGTGGTGCGCAGGCAATGGCGATGGCATTAGAAGCAGCAAACGAGGCAGGTACATTGAAATCAGAAACGACGATCTTGCCGGGAATCTCATCGGTTAGTGCGTTGTCAGCGCGTCTTGGCGTCAGCTGGGAGAATGCGGTATTGGCAAGCATCCATGGAAGGCATGCAAATGTTGTGCGTCTCGTACGCGAGAATCAAAAAGTATTTCTGTTATTATCCGGCAAAAAAGATTTTGAGCAACTTTGTAATCAATTTCATGCAGCAGGACTTGATTACGTAAAAATCAGCGCTGGGTATCGTCTTTCCTACTCGGACGAAAAATTGTTTGTATTTTCACCAAATGAAGCAGCTGCATCGGACAAACAGGAAAACGTTATCAAAGGTTTGCCAGAAGGTGTTTATACTTGCTTGATTGAGAATCAATCACTACTCGACACAAATCCAGTTTTGACACCGGGTATGGCAGATGAAGTCTTTTCACGCACCAAAGTTCCAATGACAAAAAATGAGATTCGTGTGCTCAGTATCAGCCGTCTGGAACTGACACGTCATGCCATTGTGTATGATGTCGGCAGCGGAACCGGCTCAGTCAGCGCAGAGTGTGCGCGCCTCTCACCGGATATTCACGTATTTGCCATTGAGCAAAAGGACGAGGCCGTCAATCTGACAAAAGAAAATATGGCACTTCTTGGTCTGTCTGATCAAGTCACGGTGATTCATAAAAAGGCTCCGGAAGGATTTGAGGAACTTCCAATGCCAACTCATATGTTTATCGGCGGCAGCAGCGGTGCATTAAGCGATATTTTATCTGCAATTCAAAGGAAGATGCAGGTAAATAAGCAGAAAAATAAGCAGATAAATAAGCAGAAAACAGAAAAAGAGAAAATGACAGATAGCAGCGTGCAAAAAACTGTTAATGGAAACACAGATGCTCGTGTACGTGTCGTCATCAATGCCGTATCGCTCGAGACGATTGCACAGATTACCGAACTGCTTGCGCAATATCCGATGGAGAATGTGCAGCTAACTCAGATTCAGGCAAGCCGTGCTCATAAGCTGGGGCATTACAATCTGATGCAGGCACAAAATCCGGTATTGATCGCATCCTTTGATCTGTTGCCATCTGAAGCGGTAACCCCGTTAGAAAAGGAGGCTTAAGACACATGGAAAGAACAATAAATTCTGGTGCACGCATCATGATCGCAGCGCCGCAGAGTGGAAGCGGCAAAACAGTAATCACTTGTGCACTGCTACAGGCATTAAAAAATTGTGGCTGTCGTCTGGAATCCTTTAAGTGCGGACCAGATTATATTGATCCAATGTTTCATAAGACCGTTCTGGGAATTTCATCCAGAAATCTTGATCCATTTTTCACCGAAGACAGCGTAACGCGAATGCTCCTTGCAAAAAAGCAAGACAGCCGTGATCTGGCGGTGATTGAAGGCGTTATGGGATTATATGACGGACTGGGCGGTATTCGTGAGGAGGCATCCTCCTATGCACTCGCAAAAGCAACCAACACGCCAATTCTTTTGACCGTAAATGCGAGAGGAATGGGACGGTCACTTCTAGCGCTTTTAAGCGGATTTCTTCAATATGATATGGCACATCTGATAAAAGGAGTGATTTTAAATCAGACACCGGCATCCTTCGCAGCGGTGCTGGCAAAGGAAATCGAGAGCGTATTTGGTCTTCCTGTTGTTGCGTCCTTCCCAGTGCGAGAGGATGTGCGAATTGAAAGCCGTCATCTGGGTCTAATTATGCCGTCTGAACTGGCAGACATCCAGAAGCGATTAAAGACTGCCGCGGATATTTTCTGTGAAAATGCAAATCTGGAGCAGATTCTTGAAATCGCACAAAGTGCACCCCCATTAGAATATGATGAATCAAATAGCATTCAGCAGAAAATTACAGCGTCTACAGGAAATAGAAGCAATATAGTTCAGCTGCCTCAACCGACTCAACCAACAACCACATTTAACGCTCACCCAGTGGTGCGCATCGGTGTGGCAGAGGATGAGGCATTCTGCTTTTATTATGAGGATAATCTGGAACTGTTACAATCACTTGGAGCAACGCTTGCATTCTTTTCGCCTCTGCACGATACTGTATTGCCACCCGATTTAGATGGCATACTGCTTGGTGGTGGTTACCCGGAATTGCACCTAAAAGAACTGGCACAAAATAAATCAATGAGAGCAGCAATAAAGTCAGCCATCGAGACAAAAATGCCATCATTAGCTGAATGTGGAGGTTTCATGTATCTGCACGATACGATTTGCGACAAGGAAGGAACACCATACCCGATGGCAAGCGTGATTCATGCAGGATGCAGCAGAAAAGACCGTCTGGTACGCTTTGGCTATTTGACACTTACCTCGCATACCGACAGTTTTTTGCAAGAGGGGCAGACCATACGTGGTCATGAATTTCATTATTATGACAGCGAAGACAATGGTGTATGTGCGACTGCGCAAAAGCCGGTCGGAAAGAGAAGTTGGGAATGTGTACACGCTGGACCAGATCACTGGTGGGGCTTTGCACATCTGGCATATTATGCAAATCCAACGTTTGCGAAAAACTTCATAGAGGCGTGCCGCAACTATAAGACAAATAAACCAAATAAGCCAGTAGAAAAATAAGATAAAAAGTGGCAAAATAAGTAGAAGAGGCAGTAAAAAACAAGTAGCAAAATAAAAACGCACAGCCATGAAACGTAAAATCATGACTGTGCGTCTATTTGTATAAAGGATTTTTACAGATTACTTATATACATTATTACAGATTACGTTATTATGCATTACATTATTACAAACATTACAATTATTACAGCGTTTCATACTCTCTTGTTACACCGCTCTTCTTAGCAGCCTCTGCAACAGCAGCAGCTACGGTCTGTGCAACAACCGGATTGAATGCTTCTGGAATAATATAATCTGCGCGAATTTGATCATCTGGGATGATAGAAGCAATTGCCTTTGCAGCAGCAAACTTCATTTCATCGTTGATTTCCTTTGCGTGAACATCAAAGGTACCACGGAAGATTCCCGGGAATGCAAGTACGTTGTTGATCTGGTTCGGATAATCACTTCTTCCGGTTGCGATAACAGCAGCACCGCCGGCCTTTGCGTCATCAGGATTGATTTCAGGAGTCGGATTTGCACATGCGAATACGATAGCATTCGGTGCCATAGTCTTAACCATTTCCGTTGTTAAAACACCAGGAGCGCTGACACCGATGAAGACATCTGCATCGCGAACTGCGTCAGCCAAAGTACCATGTAACTTATTTTTGTTTGTGATCTTTGCCATTTCCTCCTTAATCGGATTCATACCTTTCTCACGTCCCTCATAGATGATTCCGGTACGGTCGCACAATGTAATATCAGCAAAACCGTAGGAAATTAATAACTTAGAGATGGCGATGGCAGCGGCACCGGCACCATTTACAGCAATGCGTGTTTCTTCCGGTTTTCTGCCAGTGAGCTTACAAGCGTTGATCAGACCGGCCAGTGTGACAACAGCAGTTCCGTGCTGGTCATCATGGAAGATCGGAATATCGCAGCGCTCCTTTAATTTCTGTTCAATTTCAAAGCAGCGAGGAGCGGAGATATCCTCAAGGTTTACACCACCGAAGCTTCCGGAAATAAGAGCAACGGTATTTACGATATCGTCAACATCCTTGCTCTTAATGCATAATGGGAAAGCATCTACATTACCGAATGCCTTAAACAGTACACATTTTCCTTCCATAACCGGCATTCCGGCCTCCGGACCGATATCGCCAAGTCCTAAAACAGCAGTACCGTCAGTGACAACCAGACAGGTATTCCAACGGCGAGTTAGGCAGAAGGAAAGTTCCGGATTCTTCTGGATCGCCAGACACGGTGTTGCAACACCAGGAGTATATGCAAGGGAAAGATCCTCGCTTGTTTTAACCGGAACGGTAGGAACAATTTCAATTTTACCACGTTTTTCATAGTGCATCTGGAGACTTCTCTCTCCATAATCATGTCCGTTAGCCATGAGTAAGTGTCCTCCTTAGAATAAAATTAGTTTAGAGTATTCATTGTGTCTGCTCAAACATACATTTAAAATAGTTTAAAACCATACACACATGATAGAGGGCAGACAATCATTTGCCACTCAACGATACCATAACACTGAATTTGTAAGAAGTCAATTAGAAATGGATGGAAGTAAATGAAAATAAGTTGCAACTAACTATCTGACATCCTTCATGCACCGCTAATGATAAAAAATACGCTTGTGATTCTCAGCGTGATATGGTATGATAATCACATATGAAATCTGTGCAGATTGGAGAAAAAACATCAAAAGACGCAGAGAAGAAGGGAGAACCAATGGGATTTTTAACAGGTAAGACAGCCATTATCACCGGAGCAGGACGTGCCGTTTTAAGTGACGGAAGATGCGGCTCCATCGGATACGGAATTGCAACCGCTTACGCAAAAGAGGGAGCAAATCTGGTTATCACAGGACGTAACGTAAAGAAGCTTGAGGACGCAAAGGAAGAGTTAGAGCGTCTTTATGGAATCAAGGTTCTGATTCTGCAGGCAGATGTCAATGCAGGTGCAGACAATGAGGCAGTTGTAAATAAGGTTGTAGAGGAGACCGTAAAGGAGTTTGGCGGAATCGACGTGCTGATCAACAATGCACAGGCATCCGCATCCGGTGTTTCCATCGCGGATCACACAACTGAGCAGTTTAACCTTGCGATGTACTCTGGTCTGTATGCAGCATTCTATTACATGAAAGCTTGCTATCCGTATCTGGCAAAGTCTAAGGGTTCTGTTATCAACTTCGCATCCGGTGCAGGTCTGTTTGGAAATTATGGACAGTGCGCATATGCAGCAGCGAAGGAAGGTATCCGTGGTCTGTCTCGTGTAGCAGCTACCGAGTGGGCGAAGGACGGAATCAACGTAAATGTAATCTGCCCGTTGGCATGGACTGCACAGTTAGAGCAGTTTGAAAAGGCATATCCGGACGCATTCAAGGCAAATGTAAAGATGCCGCCGGCTGGACACTTCGGCGATGCAGAGCTTGAGATTGGACGTGTTTGCGTACAGTTAGCATCCCCAGACTTCAAGTACATGAACGGCGAGACCATCACCCTTGAGGGCGGTATGGGTCAGAGACCATAAGTTAGCCGCGGGAGCTTGAAACGATTGAAAAGGTGCAGTGACCGAAAGGTACTGCGCTTTTTCTTTCCAAAAATCGAATAGAAATAGTGGCAAAACAATGCGTTTTGTGATAGAATCAGTGAGTATTACCGCATTTTTTGTATCGCGCGCCGAGGCAAATGATCAGCGTGAATGTATTGATGTCAGCACGAGGACGTGTTTCTTTTATGAGTATGCGGCATTAAAGTGGATCCGACTGTTCATCTGGGACGTATGCTTGATGTACAGGCAACCATAACGATGCAGGCAGAGCATGTCTGTGATGAATTTGTCTTTACACTATATCATGCATTTTTACTGGTACAGATCGACTGGCGAATTCTTTTTCTTCAGGTTCTTTGGATGCGAATCGTATTATTTGTCTGTTCCAGTACAAAAGTTTCAATTGCGGGTGCAGCAGCAATTTGTCTGATCATAATGGCAGTAAGCTGGTATCAGGGTGCAATTTGTGGGGTGGATACGGGACTTCTTGTCTGTGGAATGCTGCCAGATGGCATGTCGCAGAGTTGGTACTAATGGCACATCATGTCCGGTGCTGCAATCGCAATTGTGCGCAATATTCTCTTGACGGATCGAAAAGGATTGTTTATCATGAAGTTAAAGTAAAGTCAAAACTTAAAAAGGTAGGTGAGTGGATGGGCATTTATTTAAATCCAGGAAGTGCGATGTTTCAAAAAAGTCTGAGATCGAAAATATATGTGGATAAGAGTGGGCTGTTGGCGGTCTTGAATGAGCTGGTTGACACGGAACAGCGATACGTCTGTGTGAGTCGTCCGCGCCGCTTTGGAAAATCAATGGCCGCTAATATGCTGGCTGCCTATTATGGAAGTTCTGAGGATGCTTCCGCATTGTTTGCATCGCTTGAGATTAGCCAACATCCTGGATATTTTGATCATCTGAATCAGTATGATGTGTTAAAAATAAATATGCAGGATTTTTTGAGCGAATCTCAGAGCATTGAGGACATGTTGGCACATCTTACAGCATGCTTAATACGAGATCTGAGAAATGGTTTTCCACAAATTGATTTTTGTAATGCTAAAAGTCTGGTTCAGGTGATGCGAGAGGTATTTGCACAGACAGGTCGTTCTTTTATTATTTTGATTGATGAATGGGATTGCCTGTTTCGGGAATATGAGAGCAACAAAGAGGCACAAAAGCAGTATCTGGATTTTTTGCGTGTATGGTTGAAAGATAAAGAATATGTTGGACTGGCATATATGACGGGAATTCTTCCTATCAAAAAATATGGATCGCATTCTGCATTAAATATGTTTACAGAATATTCAATGACCAATCCGCGCGAAATGGCAGGCTATTTTGGTTTCACAGAGGACGAGGTAAAGAAGCTGTGTGAGACTTATCAGAGAAGCTTTGATGAGACACAGGCTTGGTATGATGGATATGATCTGGTAATGTTTGATGGAACCGTTCAGAAAACCTATGCTATGTATAGTCCAAAATCAGTTGTAGAGGCAATGTTGAGCGGAGTATATGATAATTATTGGAATCAGACTGAGAGCTATGAGGCATTAAAAGTCTATATTCAAATGAATTATGATGGACTCAAGGAGGCGATCGTTCGGATGTTAGCGGGCGATCGTGTCCAGATTAACACTGGTACATTTAGCAATGATATGACTACGTTCGAGACAAAAGATGATGTTCTGACATTGCTGGTGCATCTTGGCTATTTAAGTTATCATTGGCCGGATAAGACTGTCACTATTCCAAATAAAGAAGTGTCACAGGAATATGTCAATGCGATTAGCACGATGGCTTGGAATGAAGTAATTCGTTCAATCGAGAATTCGAGAAAGTTACTTCAAGCACTGTGGGAGCAGGATGAAAAAGCAGTGGCAGAGGGAATTGATCAGGCGCATGGAGAGATTTCAGTGCTGCAATATAACAATGAAAATTCGCTGAGCTGTACAATCATGTTAGCTTTTTATTTTGCAAGAGAATATTATCATGTGATACGAGAATTGCCAACGGGAAAAGGCTTTGCAGATATCTGTCTGATACCACGAAAGAAATATGCTCAGAAACCAGCAGCTATAATTGAATTGAAATGGGATAAGAGTGCAGAGGGGGCGATTGCGCAGATAAAAGAAAAAAAATATCCAGAGGCACTGGAAGATTACCATGGAAATCTTTTGTTGGCAGGTATCAATTACGATAAGAAAAGCAGAAAGCACACTTGCAAAATTGAGAAACTGAGCATTTAACGAAAATACTATTGAAATAGAATAATAGAAAAATAAAAAGAGTAAGAAGTAGCATAGAACAATTTGAGAAATCAGGTTGTTCTATGCTGCTTTTTTGTTGGATATTAGCCAAAATTATTACATATTACCGCCTTGCTACTCTTTTAAAATAATTATATTAAAAAATAATGCAATTTTATATTGACATAATCAAAATTAGATGATATCATGTGAAGTATTTAGAAGAGAAATCTAAACAGTCTGCGCGGACAAGGAACAAAAGGAAAAAGAGGATTAAAACATGAATATGGAAGGATCTATTATCGACATTAAAACAGCGAGTGGTTATAATTGTTAAAAATTGAACGAAAAGTAGATGCCAACATAGGGAAGGAGAAAAAAGTATGAAAGTAAAAAGAATAGCGGCTACTACATTGGCGGGATTAATGTTACTTGCAGGTTCTGCTCATGCAACTCCTAATTCACCATTTGGAAATTATGGTGTGTCTATTGCTTCTAATGGAGCGAGTGCAACAGCATTTACACAAAAATGCAGTTGTTCTCCCGTAAATAATTATTTGGCTGCATGGATCCAAGTTCAGTATAAGTCAGGCAATTCCATTGTAAGTGATCCAGTATCATCTTCTCACTAAAAAAATAATCAAAATATATTGTAAGGGGGTTGTTTTGATAAAGCTATTGTTATTTTCAATGCAGAGGATGAGTATCCAACGACGAGGAATATGGCTGTTACTGGTAATTGGAATGGTAATATCATGCATTTCTATGAGTATCATTTTCGGATTTATTAGTAAAAATTATTATAATGAAGTACAGTTTGGTGCCAGCTCTTCTATTACTGTGTGGTTTGGTGAAGAGAAAAGTAGTCAAGGCGAGATGAACCAATTATTGAGAAATCCCATCGTAGATGAAGCGGAGAATATATTATTTATCTCAAGAGATAACGAGAATACTCGTTTAATTGGCTGGAAAGGGTTTGGCGTGGATCAGTGGTTTCCACACTCAACGGGACGCTTTTTTACAAAAGAAGAGGAAGAAAAAAGTGGAATGGTTGCCTATCTACATCATGACCAGTATGATGCGTCAAATCGTTTTATTGAATATCGTGGAGAAAATTATTATGTTGTCGGCGCTGGCTTTTTGGAAGCGTGGAATGTCTATAGTCCTATTTCGGATGAATCACCCCAAACACTTTTTTCAATGGGTAATCTGGATGTAAATATAATTACGTTTCCCTATACAACCTATTTGGAGAGAAACAAACCGGAACTTATTTTGGTACATTTTATGAATCTAACGCGTTCTCAGTTGAAAGATAAGAAACAGCAATTAGAATTGTTGTTTCCAAATGCAACAGTAACATTGCCACGTGTGAATACAGATACATTTTTAGATGAGCAGCTAATCAGCAGAGGAAAAATTGCTGTGATCTTTATTATCATTATTGGAATTACAATGGTTCAGCTGTTGATCGAATGGCTAAATGGAAATCAGAGGCAATATTTTATCTTGTATCAATGTGGAGTACCAAAAGTAAAAATCTTTGTATTAATTGTGATGGAGTGGACGATAGAACTGATTCTATGCAGCTTGCTATCATCTGGAATCCATAGAGCATTGTTGCCTATACTTACAATTTTAGGAGCAGATACCCTTCCTATTTTATCAATATGGGTAAATGTAATTGCAATAATATTAGTTGCCTCGATATGTATAATAGGAATCTGTTTTTTTAAAATGCCACTTATATGGAGAAAAAAGAATGGATAAACTTAGATTACTTCGACGTGTGTATACCATAAAGCTATGGAAAGAACTCTTTTTGATGCTTCAGATTTTCTTTCTTGTCATCTTTTTTCAAGCATCTTTTTATCCATTTGAGAAAATTGCTCAATTTTCCAGAGATATGAAGGACTGCTTTATGATCAATACGAAAACGATTCTACATTTTGATCCGTATGCAGGGATTCAGGAGAATGGAAGTTTTGAAAGACAGTCTCAAAACGAAGAATTTCAAGAAAAAATAGAAGCATGTCAGGAGTATGTGAAAAAGACGGGAATGGTTGCGGAATTAAGAGCGGATGTTCTGAAAAATGGAGAGCATACAAGTGTGGCCAACCTGATTGTATATTCAAATGATTTGAAAGAAATGACAAATTTGTCATTGAAAGAAGGTGTGTTTACAAGTCAAACGGAAGAAATGAGAGAAGCCAGTTGTGTTCCAGTTGTAATTGCCGGGACATTAGCCGATAAATATCAGATTGGCGATCACATTGATATTAGTACAACATTTGATGGAGAAAATGAACAAAACATAGATGTTCTTGTAACGGGAATATTGAATGAAGAAAAACCAGTGATTACCATTCATTATGGAGGAACGACAAAGCAGCTTGATACGATTGGCTTTTATCCAACAAATATGACAGGGTATTCATTTTTATTTGCTGTGGAAAATGAAAGCTTCGGTCAAATGAAATGGAATTATCCGCTTCTTTTTGAAACAAAAAGTAACGATATGACAAAAGAAACTGCCCAAAAGTTATCAGAGATTTTATCAGAATATGGTACTATAGATTCCTATCGCTATTTGGAGCAGAGATCTTGGTATTGGGCGGCATTTGAGCATCAATGGGAAATTTTACTTTGTATTTTGTTTATTCCAATTCTCGTTTTTGGATTTGGAGGCTATTTGTTTATTCATTTGATGCAAAATCGGGAACGCATGGCGATATTTTATTTGATTGGAATGTCGAAGAAAAGCTTGTTTCTTTTTTATAGTGCGGCAGCAGAAATTATAATTCTAATACCGATAGTAGTTGCAACTTTTCTAACAGAGCCAATCATAAAAAATATATATCAGACAGCCAAGGTGAGACTTCGTTTGACGAATGCATTCTTTTTTGTATTGGTTTTTTCTGGAATCGCATTTGTTGTAAATGGAAGTATTCTGTTGAGAAAATCAGGTACACAGATAACGATGATTTGTAAGGAGGGCAGCGAATGATTCAGTTGAGGCACGTCTATAAAACATTCTTTAAGGGAAAATCGAACGAAGTCAATGCATTGCAGGATGTGACAATGACAATTGAAAAAGGACAATTTGTAACAATAACTGGTCCATCTGGGTCGGGAAAGTCAACGATGTTACATATTATAGAAGGGATAGACAGCCCAGATCAGGGCGACTGTGTAGTAGATGGAATCAATCTTGCAAAAGCGTCGGATTTTGTGCGGGCGAAGGCTCGAAATCAAAAGATGGGAATTGTTTTGCAGGATTTTGGACTGTTTAACGATTTGACGGTGATGCAAAATTTGCAGATTCCAATCTTAGTGGCAGGTGGAAAAGGGAAAAGGGTAAATGAGCGAGCACGCGAGCTTTTATCCTATCTGAAAATAGAAAATCTTGCACAGCGCAAGGTGCAAACATTAAGCGGAGGTCAAAAACAGCGGGCAGCGATTGCACGAGGTCTAATGATGAATGCTGAACTTCTATTGGCAGATGAGCCAACGGGCGCATTGGATCATAAGGCAACACAACAGCTAATTCAGTTACTTCAAAAACTAAATGAAGAGGAAGAAAAAACGATTGTGGTTGTGACACACGATATGGAAATGGCAAGTAGTGGAAATCAGAAATTTTACATGGAAGATGGAAAAATTTTTATATCTTAAAATGTTTGATGTTGACTTCTTTTGCTAAAAAGGTTATTCTAGAGTAAAGTTAAAAAAGCATTTAATAATAGTAAGGTATTGGCTATAACTATTTTTATCCTTTTTTCCGCAGAAAACCTCGTCCGACGTAGTCGGGCGGGGATGAAT
>CAVCXB010000045.1:0-22700 GCA_963605535.1 Wujia chipingensis | reverse complement strand
TCAATAATCCGGTCAACATGCAGGATGAAGACGGTGGATGGCCGAAGTGGGTAACTGGGATTGATTGGATTGCAACGGGAGTGACCGCAGTATGTGTTGGGGTATCTGTGTTAACTTGCGGAGTAGCAAGTCCTGTAATGATGGCAGTAGCGGCAACAACAGTAGTAGCAGGAGCCGCTACTGCAGTGAATGGAGCTGCTGAAATTCAAGAATCAATAACTTCAGAAAATTTTGTGAAAGATAAAATTTTTAAAGGAAATACAAAAGCATATAATGTGTATGCGAATACAACGTCAATTGTAGCTAGCGTGGGAAGTGCTGTAAGTGGAGCTTGGTTAGTTAAAAATAGACCTAGAATTAAGGCATACAATAATATTCAAGATTATAGATACACCAAAACAATATCAGATGCTAAACATATGAAGCGTCCATATAATACTTCTGTATTAATGCAGAAACAGATTATTAAATATGGAAAAATGGCAAAAGATGAGTTTGGAAACGGATATGTATTTTCTGCAAAGGGATATGTAAATGGGAAAGAGAAACTTTGGCGTTTAGGGGTTAATGTTTCGAAAAAAATAGTATGGCATTTTGGTCATGGATTTTAACTAAATTATTTGAAACTATTAAAAATTAAATTTGCTTAGGGAAAATACTAATTTCCCTAAGCAAATAGCAAAATAAAAAACAGGGAGATAGAATGAGAATTGTATATAAATTGACTGATGATATATGTATCGGAAAAACATATATAGATGAAGATACATCCGTACTATTTGATTCTGAAAGATTGCAAACAGAAGAATTAGGTTTTACTTTATCTTTAGGAAATAGTTTACGATTTATGATCGAGATATCATATAAAACAGGAAGGCTTTATTGTATGACTTGTTTTTTACAAGGCATCAAGGTAAAAATGATACAAATCAAAAATATTCAAAGCCATAGAGGACAGGTTTTTTTGAAAGATGAAGATAGAACAAAATATTCAGGTAGTGTTTATAAGCCATATAAAGAAGTATGCTACTATGATGAACAGAACAGCTTTATATGTTATGGTGATTATTATTCTGAGTATTGTTTAATAGAGATAGCAACAGATACATACATCGGAATACGTGATGAGCATATTGTTGTAGTTATTTTTAAAATATTTGGAATAAAAGAAAAAATGCGGATTAAAAATGATTGCTTAATTGGCTATGATTAAAAAATGAGAATGTTTTCGAGTGCTTGGCAGTGCGTCCAGCTAAGGGTGTAGAAGCCGACAGGTGGAAATCCTGTCAAATAAGCTGCTAACCACAGCGTTTGAAGCGAGTCTTGGGTGTATCGTAGTAATGCGATGTGCTAAGCGTAGACAGCGAGGCCGCAGGGATAGCTACCCTGCGCCGAAATACTCATAAATCGGAGTGTCGACACTGTTGCCTGAGGGGAAGACAAAATGTGGGTTTATCGATATGGTGAGATTTCACACAGTTCCGCGGCGTCGGAAGGACCTATTCATGTAATACAAGGATTGTATGTCAACTGGAGAGAGCCTATATTTTCTCAGCTTTAGAAAAAAGGAGCAGAGTATGTCTTGTCAACAAAAGGAAGAGAGACAAAAGAAATATAGGCAGTCGGATAGTTCTATAGTACCGTTGAAGGTGGGTAATGCCACTGGAGGGAAGGGAACTACATGTAGCAATATCCAAGAAAGAAACTTGTCCAATACACAGAGATTGACAATACAAGGAAACTGATTTCAAGGAGAAAAGTGTCGGATACACAGAGATCAGACATACGATTAGCAGGTGAGTATGCAGAATTTACCGTTATCGAGGTAGGAGCGCCTTATATCGAGATGGCGCTCGCACTGCCGGTATGGTCATCCGCCACGGCGATTGGAATTGTCGCGGGAAATATCATGCCGGCTTCTGCTGTCAGTGCGCTTAGTGTTGCGCTGTATGGCATGTTTTTGGCGATCGTCATCCCGCCCTCATGGAAAAACATGGGAATAATCACTCAAAAAATGGCTTATATATTGGCAAAAATCAATAAAAACATTGACAAAAACTTTTGAATCCAGTAATATAAATTTTAATACGGGGCTTGAAAAAGCTAGGGGGAGTGCCCCTTTATCACATCAATGCTTCGCATCAGTAAAAGGAGGAAAAAGAAAAGATGACGAGAAGACCTTTAAGTGTCGCTCTGACAGCAGCTATGGTATTAGCTATGGGTTCTATGAGCTGGGCAGATGAGACAACTGATCAGCAGTACACAACCAACGGAAATACCGTCTATGCAGGTTCTGTTACCACTCAGGAAGGCGAAGAGGGAGCAGGAGAGTTAAACTACAACCTTTACAAGGGTGAAGAAGGCAAGGATTATACCGATGAGAAGGTATATACCTACAACGATTACATTGCAGGTACCACCAACATGAAGTGGGGTACTGTAAACTGGGAAACAGCGGATGACAATTATGTTGTATCCAAGATCACCAGTGGATTCTACACTTTCTACCTGAATGATACCAAGGATGGATGGGCAATTGGATGCGATCTGGCATCTGAGCTTCCGGTTGATGTTACTTCTGAGTACGTAGGTTCTTACGGCATCGAAGAGGGTGACACTGCAAAGGCATGGAAGATTACCTTAAATCCAGATGCTTGCTGGGAAGATGGAACTCCGATCAACGCAGACAGCTACATCTATTCCTATCAGCAGCTGTTAGACCCGATCATGTTAAACAGACGTGCGGATTCTCTGTACGCTGGTGATTTCCAGATTTACGGTGCAAAGAATTACGTTTACCAGGGAAAGACTTCCTTCAATGCATTAGGCGAAACCGTTGAGGATTATCTGGCAAACGGCGGCGACGAGTCCCAGCTGTATGTTGATGTAACTTCCTTCTGGAACGTAACAGCAGAGGATGGTTCCCAGTACGTATCCATTACGGATGAGACACCAATCCGCGATGAGGCTGTTGAGGATGAGAACGCAGACGAGGCTTATGTATCTGGTAAGTATCTGTATGAGACCTATTTAGCACCAGGCTGTGACTATGCAGACAACGCAGCTGATTACGTTGGAACGATGCAGGCTTACGAGGCAGATTATAGCTTCGATAACGTAGGTATCTTCAAGACCGGCGATTATGAGATCGTATTCGTTACCACAAGCCCGGTAGCTTCTCCAGACTACTATGTACCGTACAACTTAAGCTCCACTTATCTGGTATATGAGGATCTGTGGGAGTCCTGCAAGACTTACTTCAACTCCAACGGTGATCAGGTAGATGCTGATTCTGATGATATCGCAAGCATCACCACCAACTATGGTACATCCGCAGAGACTACTATGTCCTTTGGTCCGTACAGACTGGACTACTTCGAGCTGGATAAGCAAATCACCTTCACCAGAAACGACAACTGGTTTGGTTACAAGGATGGAAAGCACACCGGAATGTATCAGGCAGACAACATCTCCTGCCAGGTTATCGCAGAGCAGTCTACTGCACTTCTGGCATTTTTAAATGGTGAGATTGACAATGTCAGCCTTGTTGCATCTGATATGTCCACATATGGCTCCAGTGATTACATCCGTTACACTCCACAGTCTTACACCACAAAGCTGACTTTCAACACTGATCTGGCAAAGACTACCGAGAGAGGAACCCAGATCTTAACCAACCTGAACTTCAGAAAGGCATTCTCCTATGCGATCGACCGTAACACCTTCGCAGCAGCTTATACCTCCGCTGGTTCTGCTGGTTTTGGTATGTTAAACAACCTGTATGTATACGATCCATACACCGGCGCTACCTATCGTGACAGCGATGGTGCAAAGGAAGCTCTGTGTAACCTGTACGGCATGACATGGGGTGAGGATGGCGATTATGAGGATCTGGATGAGGCTTACGAGGCAATCACCGGATACGATATCTCCTATGCACAGTCTGTAATGCAGCAGGCATACGATGAGTGTGTTGCTGATGGTCTGTATGATGGCGAGTCAAGCGTAGAGATCGAGCTTCGCGTATATCAGTCTGATGATGTTTATGTTCAGATGTTCAACTATTTAAATAGCTGCTTAGAGGCTGCTTGCGAGGGAACTGGCTTTGAGGGCAAGGTTTCTATGAAGATGGTTGTTGATGCGGACTACTATGAGACCAACTACTCTGGTGGAGCAGATATGATCTTCACTACATGGGGTGGTGCAACTTATTCTCCATGGACTGTTCTGTATGAGTGCTACTGTGATGCTTCTGACGGAAGCGGACAGCAGATGGAGTACGGCTTTGATACCAGCGCAATCAACGTTGTAATCGATGTTGATGGTGCTACCTTCACTCAGCCGCTTCAGACATGGGCACTGTGGGCAGATGGCGATATCAATACCGTTCTGACTTCTGATGATGGTTCTGTAACACTGGATGCATTCGCAGATTACAGCTATGACACCGAGGCAGAGATCTTTGGAAAGCTTGAGTATGCATTCCTTTCCTACTATACCACTACACCTCTGTATTACAGAAACAACGGTTCTTTAGTTTCTCAGAAGGGTGATTTTGCTGTTACTCAGTATATCGACCTGGTAGAATTTGGTGGTATTGAATACTATACCTTTGATTATGATGATACCGAGTGGGAAGCTGTTAAGGGTTCTCTGACCTATTAATTGATTCTAAATCGCTATCGAATTTTCAATAAAGCGTATCTGGCGGCAGGCAGCCATCGGTTGCCTGCCGCAGTTTTGACAGAATATGGAACAATTCAGAAGCCAGAAACCAGAAAAATTGCTTTTTGTGAATGTGGTTTTGAATCGTTCTGAAAAGTTTTCGTTTAGGAAGGAAAAAATATGGGAAAGTACGTTGTTAAGAGAATTTTATTGATGATTATGACATTCTTTATCATCACAACAATGTGTTTTATCCTGATCAAGCTGCTGCCGCTGCCGGCTGTTAAGGAACAGGGACGTGACGTCGAGCTGATTCTTGCGCGTCGTGAGGCAATGGGTTACAATAAGCCGATCTTGGTGCAGTACATGCTGTTCTGGAAACACATTCTTTTTTACGGAGATTTTGGTCTGGGCGAGCAGCTCTACTCTGGACAGGAAGTATCAAAGATTGTCCTGCAGAAGATCCCGTACACGGTAATTGTAAACTTATATTCCATTATTGTAGCTGTTCCGGTCGGAATTGCACTTGGTATCTTCGCCGCTTTAAAGAAGAATAAGTGGCAGGATCATGTTATTTCTACTGTTGTTATGCTGTTAATTTCCGTACCGTCTTATGTGTATGCATTCGTTGTACAGTATTTCCTGTGCTTTAAGACTGGCTGGTTCTCTCTGACCGTTGCGTCACAGGATCAGGCAAGCTTCTTTAGCTGGACGATGTTTAAGTCAATGATGCCGACGGTAATCTCTCTGGCGTTTGGAACAATTGCCAGCTTAACGAGATTTACACGTGCCGAGCTGGCAGAGGTTCTGACTGGTGAGTATCTGCTGCTTGCAAGAACAAAGGGTCTGACAAGAAGACAGGCAGTTGTCAGACACGCAATGAGAAATGCGATGGTGCCGATTCTTCCAATGATTCTTGGTGAATTTATCGGTATCCTGTATGGTTCCCTCGTTATCGAGAAGATCTTCTCCGTACCGGGAATCGGAAATCTTTATGTCAACTCAATCTATGTGCGCGATTACAACTTCTTTATGGCGCTGACGATGTTCTATACGTTAATCGGTCTGGTAGGCGGTCTGGTAACTGACCTTAGCTACGGCTTCATTGATCCGCGTATCAAGATGGGAGAGAGGTGATACAAATGGAAGAGAAAAAAATACCGGTTGAAAAGCTTCAGCTTGCAAAGCGTGACGGCCGGATTCATGATAAAAAGCTTGAGACAAAGCCAGTCGGCTACTTCCGCGATGCGTTCCGCCGCTTTTGCAAGAATAAGTCTTCTGTAATCGCAGCTTGGATCATTTTGGTTTTGTTTTTATTTGCGATGATCGTTCCGGCGATTTCCAATTACGATGTAAATTTCCGTGATGGTTATTATAAGATGGTTCTTCCCAAGAGCACGCTGTTTTCCTGGCTGGGCTGGGATGGATGCTCGACAAGAACCGAGACACAGGCCGGATACGATTATTACCAGTCCATCGCCGTTGAGACGGGTGAGTCCCCGATCAAGAAGGTGATCAGCAAAACTGTAGACGAGTCAACGGGTCGTGTCACCTACAAGTTAAAGGTAGACAGCTACGATCAGGTGGGCTTTGTTTACGCCGATTTAAGTGAGGAGCAGTACCAGAATCTTCAGCAGTACCAGAATGAGACTGGAATTCAGGTTATCTATCCACTTCCAGAAAACTATAAGACTTCATACGTAGCAGTTGGAAGCGGTGCGAATCTGTGGTATGAATTAAAGGATAAGACACCGTCTAGTGCAGGTGAGACAAAGGAGCATGATGAGGATGGAAATCCGATTTACACACCGGCATACAAGACAAGTGAAAAGGAAAACGCTGCAAAGTACGACAGCTTAAAGCTGGAGTCCGATAACGGCGGTGAGGATGGTTCTACCTGGTATGTGTACGCAGCCAAGAACCAGTCCGGTTATAAGGTTCGTGTTCTGTACAAGGAATACTACAAGTACAACAACGGATTTTATGCGCATCATCTGTTTGGAACCAATCAGCATGGACAGGATATCTTTGCGTGTCTGGCATCCGGTGCGCGTCTTTCCTTCCTGCTTGCAATTTCTGTTTCCATTTTGAACTTTATCATTGGTATTATCTACGGTTCTATTGAGGGATTCTACGGCGGCGCCGTCGATCTGATTTTGGAGCGTATCTCCGATATTCTGGCATCCGTGCCGTTTATCGTAGTTGCAACACTGTTCCAGCTGCATTTAGCAAGCAAGGTTGGTGCGCTTGGCTCTCTGTTGTTCGCATTCGTCCTGACCGGATGGATTGGCATTGCGAGCCGTGTTCGTACTCAGTTTTATCGTTTCAAGGGTTCCGAGTATGTATTGGCAGCACGTACGCTTGGTGCAAACGACAAGCGTCTGATCTTCCGTCACGTACTTCCAAACTCCCTTGGTACCATCATCACAGGTACAATCCTGATCATTCCGAACGTTATCTTTAGTGAGTCACTGCTCTCTTATCTGGGTATTATCAACCTTCAGACAAGCGGCATGATCTCCATCGGTACCATGCTTTCCGACGGTCAGACCTACCTGTCTACTTATCCGCATATTATTCTGTTTCCGGCGCTGTTTATCTCACTTCTTGAGATTTCCTTTAACTTGTTTGGAAATGGACTGAGAGATGCGTTCAACCCGTCGTTGAGAGGAGCTGATGAATAATGGCAGAGAAGAAATTAAGCGTCAGAGATTTAAAGATATCCTTCAGAACCGCCAGCGGAAAGCTTCAGGCTGTCCGGGATATCAGTTTTGATTTATATAAGGGAGAAACACTCGCCATTGTTGGTGAGTCTGGTTCTGGAAAATCCGTAACCAGCCGCGCGATCATGGGTATTCTTGCTGGAAATGCAATCGTAGAGGGTGGAAAGATTCTCTACGATGGCAAGGATCTGATGAAGATTAGCGAGGATGAGTTCCATCGTATCCGTGGTGATAAGATTGCGATGGTATTCCAGGATCCGCTGTCCAGCTTAAACCCGATCATGCGTGTCGGAAATCAGCTGACAGAGGCGATGCTGTTAAAGAATAAGGCAGCAAGAAGAGAGGGAAAGGCAGCGATGGATACGATGTTTGCATCGTTAGCCGACCTGCTCGTAAAGAGCGGAGAAGCATCTGCAAAGGAAGATATCGAGAAATTCAAGAAATTTGAGTTAAAGCACTGTGAGTTGGAGAGTCAGTATACCGCTGCACTTTCCTATGCGCAGGAGTTTGTATCTGCAGCAGACAACGTGCTTCTTCGTATCCGTACCAACACTGAGTTTGACGTGAAGGATGAGATCGGTGAGTTAGTCCATGCAGCAGAGGGTGCATGCAGCCCGTTTGTGGTAGCTGGAAAGGCTGATGATGAGGCGAAGTCTTATGCACAGAAGTTAAGCAGTCTAATGTCAGCATGGAAGCCGAAGCAGTCCTGCAAGGAATTCTACGAGCCGATTGAAAAGCTGCAGGCAATCATGAAGACGGCAAGTAAGCTTCCGGTTCCGAATACCTTCACACTTGGCTACTACATGACGTTTGTGGAAGACAAGATTCCGGATATGCCAGTAGACAAGCTTAACGCGATGACAAGAAAGAAGCTCGATGATGATTTCATGAAGGCATTTCTTGCAAAGTGCGAGAAGGCAGTACGAAACAGTGCTTCCGAAACCGATAAGCACAGAAGTGAAGCAGTCAGTGTATTAAAGGCAGAACTTCCGCACGTACAGGGAACACTTGAAAAGAAGAGTGTGCAGGATGCATGTGGACGCATGAAGGCTGCTGTCGCAAAGTGTCTGGATCCACTTGAGGTTACAAAGGATGGTCTGACTCATACCTTTGGAACGAGTATCGACTATGCAGTCAACATGTACTTTGACGGTATTGCGAAGAACGAGAAGGAAAAGGCACGCTTTGCTGCTCAGACTGCAAAGTATGAGAGAAAGGCAGCAAAGGGAAAGACACCAGATTGGCAGGTAATCCCGATGAGCCTTGTCGATCTTGATGCGGCAAAGAAGGATCTTTCCGACATAGTCGAGGAGCAGATCGCACATTTTCAGGCACAGATTGCCGAGAATAAGACGGTAGATTATGCAGCAAGGACAGTTGAGATTGTGGATTATTTAAAGGAGTGTGCATCTCAGTCTGTCTATAAGGTAACAAAGGAAATGGCAAAGGAGCGCGCCATCAAGCTGATGGAAAGCGTTGGTATTGATGAGCCTCGCCGCCGTTTCAGTCAGTATCCGTTTGAGTTTTCTGGTGGTATGAGACAGCGTATCGTTATCGCGATTGCACTGACCGCGAACCCAGATGTTTTAATCTGTGATGAGCCGACAACCGCACTTGACGTTACGATTCAGGCACAGATTTTGGAACTGATCAATAACTTAAAGAAGGAGCGTAACCTGTCCGTTATCTTCATCACACATGACCTCGGCGTTGTTGCCAACATGGCAGACCGCGTAGCCGTTATGTATGCAGGAAAGATTGTCGAGACTGGTACCGCAAGGGATATTTTCTACAGCCCGGCGCATCCGTATACCTGGGCGCTTTTATCTTCCGTTCCGGATCTGGATACGAAGGAAAAGCTGGAGTCCATCCCTGGAACGCCTCCGAATATGATCTATCCGCCGAAGGGTGATGCATTTGCTGATCGAAACAAGTATGCACTGGAGATTGACTTTGAGGAACAGCCGCCAATGTATAAGATCAGCGATACACACTATGCGGCAACCTGGCTGCTGCATCCAGACGCACCGAAGATTGATCCGCCGAAGATTGTACTGGAGCGAATTGAGAAGATGCGAAACAGAAGAAAGGATAAGGATGTAACACAATGAGCGTAAAAGAATCGGATAATACATTACTCAAGGTCGAGCATCTGTCCATGTATTTTGGCAAGCGCGGCTTTGTAAAGAAGGCAGTCAACAACGTTTCCTTTGATGTGAAAAAGGGCGAGGTATTCGGTCTGGTAGGCGAGTCCGGCTGTGGAAAGACCACCACCGGACGAACCATCATCAAGCTGTATGATGCCACCTCAGGAAACGTATATTTCAAGGGACAGCGTATCGTAGCTGGTACACAGTCCTACAAGGATGAGATCGCAGCGCTGAAGGCAGAGAAGAAGAAGCTTTCCTCCGAGAAGCCGTCTGGCTACGAGGCTTCCATTAAGGAATGCGATGCAAAGATCGCAAAGCTGAAGGAAGAGATCGTTAAGGCAAAGCATGATCACAAGCATTGCAACGATGACTACAAGGTAAAAGAGCTGGCGGAGCTTAAGGAAGAGTACGACAAGAAGATCGCAGCGGCATCCGGTGCGGACAAGCAGGCGCTTGAGAAGGAATACAACCAAAAGGTAGAGCACGCAAAGCGCTCTAAGCTGGTCACCAGAATCCAGATGATTTATCAGGACCCGGTTGCCTCCCTTGATCCTCGTATGACCGTTCGCGAGATCATCGCCGAGGGTCTGAAGATTCAGGGCGTTAAGGACAAGAAGTATATCGACGAGCAGGTTTACGAGATGCTTGAGACCGTTGGTCTTGTAAGAGAGCATGCAGGTCGTTATCCGCACGAGTTCTCCGGTGGTCAGCGTCAGCGTATCGGTATTGCGCGTTCCGTTGTCATGAAGCCAGAGTTAATCATCGCCGATGAGCCGATCTCCGCACTGGACGTTTCCATTCGTGCGCAGGTCATCAACCTGTTAAATGAGCTTCGTGAAAGCATGGGCATGACGATTTTGTTCATCGCGCATGACCTTTCCGTTGTAAAATACTTCTCCGATCGTATCGGCGTTATGTACTTTGGAAACATGGTTGAGTTAGCAACCTCCGACGAGCTGTTTGCCCATCCGCTCCACCCATACACAAAGTCCCTTCTGTCTGCAATTCCGCTTCCGGATCCGGAGGGAGAGCGCGGAAGAACCCGTATCCGCTATAACCCGTTGACCGATCACGAGACCACGACCGAAGAGCCAGAGTTTCGTGAGGTATGCCCGGGCCACTTTGTTCGCTGTACAAAGAAGGAATTTGAGGCATACAAGAAGCAGGTACAGGAACCACGCAGCTAAGTAGTTATAGTTAGTTTCGCAGTTACGTAGTTTCGTGCGATCGGATATAAGGAGATATTTTGAAGAAAAAAAGTCTGATCATCAGTATGGCAGTCACACTTGTCTTATGTGTGGCGATCATGCTGATCGGAAATGTCATCGGAGCCGAAACCACAGCAGACCGCCTTCGGGCAGTCTGCGACGGCTTTTCCATGGGCGGGCTGCTCGTACTGTGTGTCGGCGGTCTGGTGTGGATTTCTGGTTCCGGCTCGTTTGATATCTTGGCATACGCATGTAAGCGCGCAGCGCACATGTTTATTCCGGGAAAAGGAATCAACGGAAAGAAAGAGCGAATGCCTTCTTATTTTGAGTATAAGCTTGAAAAGAGCGAGAAGAAAAAGCAGACCGGAGGTCTGGAGCTGCTTGTTTCTGGCGGTGTTTTCTTTGTGGTGGGTGTTATCTTAATTCTTGTTTGGTATCAGGTGTAAAACGGCAAGAGGGATAAGAAAATACAACAAATACGGGAAATAGAAGATTTTATTTTATTGACATATCGGGAAAAATCCATTAAACTATCGGGGAAGTAGGTTTTTTCGAAAGTTTTTTGCGCGGCGGCCTGCGGGTTGCCGCGTAATTATTTAACCAAAAAAAGAAAAGAGGGGATAGTTTATGTTTAGTGGTCGGTTGTGGACGTTGTTTGTCAACTCCATTCCAAGGATCCTGATTCCAGGTTTGACTGTCACAATTCCGTTGACGGTGATTTCCTTTTCATTGGCAATGGTGATTGCGGTTGTAGTTGCATTGGTGCAGTTTGCCAATATCAAAGTGTTAAAGCCGTTCTGTCGTTTTTATATCTGGATTTTTCGAGGTACGCCACTTCTGGTACAGCTGTTTATTGTATTTTTTGGATTGCCAAGAGTTGGAATTTTACTCGATCCATTTCCAGCAGCAGTAATCGTATTTGCCTTAAATGAAGGTGCTTATTGTGCAGAGACAGTTCGTGCGTCACTTGAATCTGTTCCGTCAGGACAGCTAGAGGCAGGTCAGTGTGCAGGTCTTTCTTATTTGCAGACGATTTTTCGGATCGTGCTGCCGCAGGCGATGCGCACCGCGTTTCCATCCCTTTTCAATTCTCTGATTTCCATGGTAAAGGATACTTCTTTGGCATCCTGTATTACGGTAAACGAAATGCTTTATGCGACAAAGCAGATCATAGCAGTAAAGTATGAGGCGCTGCTTTTATATACGGAAGCCGGTTTATTTTATCTGATCTTCTCAACAATTCTGACAAAGCTGCAGAGTATCGGAGAGAAGAAGCTAAGCTACTATGGCAGAAAGGAAGGGTAACACATGCTGGAAATTCAAAATATTAAAAAGTCATTTGGCCAGACGCATGTCCTTCGCGATGTAAGCCTTTCTGTCAATAAGGGAGACGTGATTGCGATTCTGGGACCGAGTGGTTCTGGAAAGACGACACTTCTTCGCTGTCTGAACTTTTTAGAGAAGGCAGATGGCGGAACCATGACGTTTGATGATGAGAAAATTGATCTACATAAGGTACCGAAGCGCACGATTGTGCGCCTTCGAAAGAAAACGGCGTTTGTGTTCCAGAATTACCACCTGTTTGCCAACAAAACGGCATTGCAGAATGTAACAGAAGGTCTGATTGTCGGAAGAAAAATGCCAAAGGACGAGGCAAGTCGAATCGCACACGAGGCATTAAAGAAGGTTGGTATGGCAGATCGAAGCGATTATTATCCGTCCCAGCTTTCTGGTGGTCAGCAGCAGCGTGTGGCGATTGCGAGAGCGATCGCAGTAAATCCAGAGATCATTTACTTTGACGAGCCCACATCGGCACTAGATCCGGAGCTGACGGTTGAGGTGCTTGCTGTTATGAAAAAGCTTGCACAGGAAGGCATGACCATGTTGGTTGTCACCCATGAGATGAACTTCGCGCGAACCGTATCCAATCGTGTAATTTTCATGGAAAAGGGCGTGGTTGTGGAACAAGGACCATCGAAGGAGTTCTTTGAACATCCGAAGGAAGAGCGCACGAAGGCATTCTTGCGAATCTTTCAGGAAGATGATTGAAGATAAATAAAAATAAAGAGGAGGAAACCACTATGACTATTAAGAAATTAATTCCATGCACATTAACCGCAGCAGTGCTTGCATCTGCCGCACTGACAGGCTGCTCATCAAAGAGTGCATCTGATAAGAGCACTACAGCAGCAAAGACTTCCGCTGAGGAGACAAAGGAGACTACCACAAAGGCAGCAGAGACCAAGGATACCGAGGCAGACAGCAGCGAAGAGAATACAAGTGCAGAAGATAAGAGTGAGGAAGCAAGCAGCGAGAAGGCAGAGACTGAGGTTGGAAGCGAAGAGGTATCCACCGAGATCGGAACCGACGATTCTGCAGATGATCTTTTAGCTCAGATCAAAGAGCGCGGAAGCATTATTGTAGCAATGGAGGGAACTTGGGCTCCATGGACCTACCATGATGATAACAACGATCTGGTTGGTTATGACGTAGAGGTAGCACAGAACATCGCAGAGAAGCTTGGTGTAGAGGTTGAGTTTGTAGAAGGCGAGTGGGATGGACTGCTTGCAGGTCTGGAGACCGGACGTTACGATATCATGGTAAATGGTGTTGGTGTGACCGAGGATCGTGCAGAAAAGTACAACTTCTCTACTCCATATGCATATAATAAGACCGCTGTTATTGTTCGCGGCGATTACGATGAAATTTCCTCTATGGAAGATTTAAATGGTAAGAAGACCGCGAATACTATCACCAGTACCTATGCAGCACAGGCAGAGGCATATGGTGCAACTGTTACTGCTGTTGATGACCTGAATCAGACTATCGAGCTGTTACTTTCCAATCGTATTGATGCAACACTGAATGCAGAGGTTGTATATAACGATTACAAGAAAGAGCATCCAGATTCAAACATCAAGATTGCAACCTACACCGATGAGGTAGAGGAGATCGCAATCCCGGTTCGTAAGGGTGATGACACCGCTACCCTGCTGGATGCCGTAAACGATGCACTCGATGAGATGGCAAAGGATGGCACACTGACCGAGCTGTCTGAGAAGTACTTCGGAATGGATATTTCTAAGGAATAATAAGCGAGAAAAATAAGCAAAACAATAAGAAAGAAAAAAGACTGAAATGAAAGTTTGAAACAAAAAACTAGATTGAAAAGTCAAAAATAAAAACGGGAGGCTCTTTGTGGGCCTCCCGTTTGCTATGGAAAAACAGGGGAAATAGAGATAAGCAATTTAAAATGCCTGCGCGTACAATGCTAAGATATCCTTCTTTGTGGTTGGACGGGGATTCACAAGAATGTTTCCACTCTTCATCGCATCGTCTGCCATTTTGTCAAACAGGCTGCTGTCGACACCCACCTCACTGAGGGAGGTGGGGATGCCAAGCTCATCGTTTAATACGCGAATTTCTGCGGCAAGCATTTCAGGTGCAAATGCATCATCGGATAACGGCTTTTCGCAGATGCAATCGTAGATGTATTTGTATTTTTCACTTGCATCGGTCATGTTGTACTCGACAACGGTTGGAAGCAAAATGGCATTTGCCACACCGTGCGGAACATCAAAGTAGGCACTTACCGGATGGCTCATCGCATGGACGTCACCTAGTCTTGCATGGGAGAAGGCAATTCCGGCAAATAAAGAGCCGGTTAACATTGCCTCGCATGCCGCTAAGTTTGAGCGATCGGCAACATAAGCTCGGATGCTGCCGCCGATCAGCCGCAGTGCTTCCTTTGCGAAAAGATCGGAGAACGGGGAGGCTGCTTTGGAGATGAATGCCTCAAGTGCATGAACCATTGCGTCGATGCCGCAGGCCGCCGCGGTACCCTGTGGGACAGTGGCAATCAGCTCTGGATCAAGGATTGCGTAGGCTGGAAGCAAATCGTTGCTGACAACAGTGAGCTTATAATTTCTGCTGTGATCTGTGATAACAGAGAAGGCAGTCACCTCAGATCCAGTTCCGGCGGTCGTCGGGATCGCAATCATCGGAACGACAGGTCCCGGAACCTTGCCGCCGCCTTCATAGTCTGCGATATTGCCGCCGTAGGTTGCGATTACGGCAACGGCTTTTGCCACGTCAAGCGGCGATCCGCCGCCAAAGGCAACGATAAAATCTGCTTTGCTCTCTTGAAAGCCTGCGGCTGCTTTTGCGACGGTTTCCGTGCTTGGATTTCCTTCTGTTTCGGTGAAGGCATCGCTTTCGATTCCAGCCTCGGCTAAGGCTTTCTTACATTTATCAACCATTCCAATTTTATTTAAATGAGGACCGGAGATGATATAAGCTTTGCTTTTTCCAAGCTTTTTCGCAAGCTCTGGGAGGCGCTTTAAGCTCCCGGCTCCGACCACAATATTCTGTGGAATTGTGAAAGAAAAACTGTTCATGGTAATCGCCTCCTAATGTGAAATCCGATTCAAATTCTTTCTTATAATTCTTTCTTATAATTGCAACGATTCAGAACCCCATCTTGATTTGGCAAGGCTTTGAATCGTTACAAAAATATATATGTTTTTATTTTGAAAGAGCCTCAACCGATGCCTTGATGATCTCAAATGCTTCATCGCAGTCCTTTTCGGTGATGATTAACGGTGGCACCATGCGGATGGTGTGAGCGCCGATTGCGGTGATTAACAGGTGTCTATGCAGACACTCATGCTTTACGTCAACTCCATTGATTGTGTCATCAAACTCAACACCAACTAACAAGCCCTGACCTCTTACTTCCTTTACGTGAGGGAGAGTAGTGAGCTTACTCTTAAAATACTCGCCCATCTTTGCGGCGTTGCCAGCCAGATCGCGGTCTAATAATTCATTTACCTCAGCGAGAGCGGCAGCACAGGATACCGGATGACCACCGAAGGTTGTTCCATGGGAGCCAGGTGTAAATGCCTTTGCAACTTCCTCGGTTGCACAGATGGCGCCGATTGGCATGCCGCCGCCAAGTGCCTTAGCCATGGAGACGATATCCGGCTTAATGCCATAGTTCATATAGCTCATGACCTTGCCGGTTCTGCACCAGCCGGTCTGAACCTCATCAATCAAAAGAAGCATTCCGTTTTCATCGCAGAACTTGCGAAGTCCAGTCATAAATTCCTGTGTTGCCGGATGGACACCGCCCTCGCCCTGTACTGGCTCAATCATGATGGCGATGGTGTTTTCCGTGCAGGCATCCTTAAAGGCCTGTAAATCATTGTACGGTGCATAGGAGAAGCCGTAGGTCATCGGACCAAATCCGACCTGACAGCCATTTCCAGGCTGACCAGTTGCAGACATTGCACCAAAGGTACGTCCGTGGAAGCCCATCTTTGCAGTGACGATATGATACTTGTTTGGGCCATACTTTTCGATGCCGTACTTACGAGCCATCTTGATCATCGCCTCGTTTGCCTCGGTACCGGAGTTCTGGAAGAAAATCTTGTCCATTCCGATGGTGGTACATATCTTCTCAGCAAGCAGTGCCTGTGGGATGGTATATGGATAGTTGAAGGTGTGCATGACATCCTTTGTCTGGTCGATCACGGCTGCGACTACCTTATCGTTGCAGCTTCCGGCGGAGTTAACGGCGATTCCAGCGTAGAAGTCGAGATATTTTTCACCCTTCTCGTCGTACATGTACTGATCCTTTGCGGTCTCGCAAAGAAAATCCATTCGCTCGTAGGTCTCGATCATGTACTTATTTACTTTATCCTTGATATCCTGTGCGGTTAAACCTGTGTCTGCTAATCTCATAATGTTCCTCCTATTTTCGATTCAATTCGATTTAATTCGATTTAATTCAATCAATGCAATTCGATTTATCAATCCTACGCATCAATTCTATTCAATGGTTCCGGCAGGATGAATCATGTCCGCTGTTATGATGCCTTTGATAATCAGATATTGTTCGATTGTCTTTACGCAATTTTCAACGCCGACACGCTCACTGTTGAGTGTTAAATCGTAGTTGACTGGGTTCGTCCAATAATTTCCATGTGTATAATATTTATAATAATCGGCCCTAAATTTATCGGTGCGCTCGATGGTGGCGTTCGCAACCTCCTCGGTGACACCCATATTTTTGATCGTGCGGGCCACGCAGAAGGCACGCGGTGCTTCGATGTAGATGCTGACCACATTTGGATGATCGCGCAGCACATAGTCTGCACATTTTCCCACGATCACGCAGGATTCCTTGTCGGCCAATTCCCGTATGATCTGGCTCTGATACTCGAATAGCTTATCATCCGATACAAACGCCTCATTTCGGGATATGTAGTTCTTTGCCCGCGGCAGTCCGCGAAGAAAATTGGCGAAGCCTCCTGTTTCTCGCATCTTTTCATTGACCTGCTGAAAGACATCCTCATCGAGTCCGCTAAGCTGGCTTGCAAGCGTCAGGATACGATTTTCATAGCAGTGAATGCCAAGATCTTTGGCGAGTTTGGAGGCGATCACCTTGCCACCAGTTCCAAAGCCTCGTGCAAATGTAACGACAAAATTTTCCATAACAGCCTCCTTTATCCTGCCAGATAGCGCTTGAGAAATTCGCGGGTTCTTGGATTTTTCGGGTTGGTAAACAGCTCAGAAGGAGCAGCATCCTCGGCAACATATCCGGAATCCATGAAAATCGTTCTGGTTGATACATCTCTTGCAAACGCCATCTCATGTGTGACGATAATCATCGTAAGACCAGTCTTTGCAAGGTTTTTCATAACATTTAGTACCTCACCGACCATCTCAGGATCGAGAGCGGAGGTCGGCTCGTCAAACAAAAGCACCTCTGGATTCATGCAAAGAGACCGGGCAATCGCAACACGCTGCTTTTGTCCACCGGATAACTGGGAGGGCATTGCGTTGATGTAAGGTGCCATGCCAACGTCTTTTAAATGGGCGATGGCTCGCTTGAAGGCCTCCTCCTTTGGCAGATGGAGCACCTTTCTGGTGCAAAGCATACAGTTTTCCAGCACGGTCATGTTGTTAAAAAGGTTAAAGGACTGGAAAACCATGCCCACCTTGGAGCGGTATTCGTTGATCTCCTTCTGGACGTCACGAACTTCCTTGTCGTGGTAGAGAATCTTTCCGGTGGTCTGATGCTCGAGTTTGTTGATGCAGCGAAGAAGTGTGGATTTTCCAGAACCGGAGGAACCGACAATACAAATGATCTCTCCGGCATTTACATCAATGTCGATTTTTTTCAATACTTCGTGATCGCCAAAGGATTTGCTCAGGCCCTGAATTGAAATAATGGTCTCACTCATATGTTTCACCTCATCTTTGCTTTATTGATTTTCTATGTACTCGACTGCGAGTGCATAATCGGTCTTGCCCTTCATCTTTTTCTCAATCAGCTTGAACAGCTTGTCAAATACAAAGCATAAAACAAAGTAGATGACGGCGATGACAAGATAGGATTCAAAATATTTGTAGTAATTTCCGCCGACGGTCTTTGCTGCCATGAACAGCTCCTGAACGGCAATGACATTTAAGACGGAGGTCATTTTCAGGTTGGTTAGAAACGTGTTTGCCATCTCGGGAATGATGTTTTTAAAGGCCTGTGGAAGCACGATGTACATCATTGTCTTAAATGGGGACATGCCCATCGCCCAGGCACCCTCGCGCTGGCCCAGATCAATGGAACTGATGCCGGCGCGGACGGTCTCGCCCATATAAGCTCCGGTATTTAAAACGGTTACGATAATACCGGCAACGACTGGTGTCAGATCGGAAAAGCCCAGCTGACGGATGCCAAAGTAAACGATCATGGCCTGTACGATCATTGGTGTATCACGAAATACTTCTACATAAATCGTTAAGATGATTTTCGCAATGCGAATCAGAAGCTTCTTAACAATGTTGTCACCTTCATTGATTTTAATATCGTTGACGATGCCGACAACGTATCCAAGCACAAATCCAAACAGTGTTCCGATCACTGCAATATACAGCGTAATCCAGGTGCCTTTGATGAACATGCTTGAATATTTCTGCGCCAGAAATACCATCCATTCAATGGAATTCGTTGGATTTTCAAATATCATATCGCTACCTCACTTTTGCTGTTTTTCCACCCGGCTTACGCGCAAGTTTTATTTTGACGTGAGCGGTTTTGTTAATTGGCTGCTGGCTGCTGTGTCAGAACGGTGCTCATTAATTTATCCATCTCAGACTTATCATTCCAACCAATGTCATCCATTGCCTTCTGAATCTGATCTCTGAGTTCGGTGTCATCTTTTCTGGTTGCAATACAAACGTTTACCATCTCATCATCGCCAGTGAAGCCATCGTTTTCATCGAGCTGAATAATCGTAAGATCATCGTTTGTCAGTGCTGCGGACTGTGCAGTTGGAAGATCAACGATACATACGTCTGCGCTTCCATTGGAGATTGCCATGAAGCACTCTGAGGTAGTTTCAAAGTTACCGGAGACATTTGCTCCTTCAATCTGGTCAATCAGCGGAACCCATCCAGTGCCAAGCTGTGTCGTAACTTTGCATCCGGTTCCGGCAAGATCGGAGAGTCCCTTTACATCCTCATACTCGCCGCCTTTCTTTACAACGATGCAGTTGTCTCTATAATAATATGGATCAGTAAATGCATAGGAGGCTTCGCGCTCTGCGGTCTTGCCCATACCTGCGATGATCGCATCGTAATCGCCTGCATCAAGGGAAATGCCGATGGAGGACCATTCTACCTTGTGGATTTCAAGATCCATGCCCAACTGATCTGCGATCTTCTGGGCAACTGCGACATCGTAGCCATATGCATAATAATCAGAATCATAAATCTTTACAGCCTTGCTGCCGTCTGGTGTGGTATCGGAATCCTGTGTCCAGTTAAATGGTGCATATGCACACTCCATTCCGACTCTTAATACCTTCTTATCAGAGGTACCAGAAGCGGTATCTGAATTTTTTGTTTTGGATGAACTGCTACAGGCTGTCAGAGATGAGATTGCTAGAATTCCTGTCAATGCCATTGCTGCTATTTTTTTAAGTCTCATAATCAAACCCTCCTTAAAATCCATGGTGTGCATCTTTATCAGCATGTGATAGCTATCATAAACTTAAGCTATAAAAAGAAGCGCTGGAGAAGCTTTTGGAAGCTTTTCTCTAGCGCCTTTGCTGATAGTCCGTATATTAAACCCTTGCAAATGATTTTTCAACGTTTAAAATGCACAATTTGACTGTGAATTTTGCACAGTATACATCGGATTTGATTTTCATATGGATTATTGAAACATCAGTCTTTTGACCAGAATACAGTTGACCAGATCGAGGCAGGCCATGGAATTGTCCAGACTGATTTCTAATATTTCTTCTATTTTTTTAAGACGATACTGGAGCGAATTTCGATGAACAAACATCATCTGAGCGGTCTTTCCAATGTTAAAGCCGGACATGTAATAATTGAGTAATGTGTCGATTAAAAACGAACCATTTGTGTTATCATACATTTCCAGTTTCTTTAATTTTTCATTGCAGTAATCAAGGATTTCCTGATGATTGCCACTGTTAAACAGAAACTTATAGATGCCCATGGAGCTTGCACTTAATACCTTTTTTCCAGTAGGGTTTGGCAGCAGATCCTTCTTTGGAATCAGATTTTTTGCCTCTTGATAGCTCTTTCCAAAGTCGGCTGGTTTGGTGTAGACGGCACCGAGGATACAGGTGCTTCGAATCAATCCGACAAATTGGGCGCGGCTGTCGAGGTCACGTAGGATTTTTTCAATTTGGTGCTCCGTCTCTTTATCTTCAGTTTCTTCAAATAGAAGGACAAATTTATTCAAAAAGCGCATGTACATTGGGCGTTTTTTCATGTGGATGACCTCGCGGTTCAGGCAATCCATGTAGTAGGCATAGGTATGCTCGTCCTGCTCCAGATTGACACCATATTTTCGGTCGATGACGATGATTCCAACGCGGTATGGGCGGTCGAAGGTGAGGCCAAACTGAGCGGAGATCTTCTCAATATACTTGTCGTTGACCTCATAGCCAAACAGCAGGTTGTAGAGATAGTCGCCCGTTCGCTTGTTGCTTACGCCTGTCTCAAAAATCAATTCACCGATGCTCTGCGCGATGTCGACGAAGGTTGCACCCTCCCAGCGTACATAAAAAAGAGGCAGCTTTAGCGCAAGTGCTTTTTGAATCATGCGATCCGGAATCATTTCCTTGTCATCGACAACGGAGATTGCAAGGCCGGATATGCCGAGCGTGTTTAACTCAATCATTGCATCATAGGCCGTATCCATATCAAAGCGAAGATAGTCGATCACCATCAGGGCAAAATTCCCCGGATTCATATGGTCAGCGTAAGGCTTTGTCTGAACCAGATAGGTCCAAGAGACCATGCGGTCTAGTCCCACTTCGCCGGTCAAAAGTTCCATGCCGTCCAGCTGCAAATTGCAGACATCTCTACAAGTAATCATAAGAATGCACCTCCTGCTTTAAACTTAAACTTGAAAGGTTGTTTCGAAGGATTAAAAACGTTTTGTATTTTATATGAAAGAGGTGTGGGACGTCAAGTGGTACTGGTTATTTCAAGGGAAACATGTTGAAACATGTTGGAAAAAATTTAACCTTGACAATTTTCGAGTGCATTGCTATACTCTCAATATCAGCGTTGAGGAGAACAAGTACGCATAAGGGAAACCGACAGAGAGCAGCCGGCAGGTGAGAGGCGCAGGGGAAGCTTATGGGGAATACCTCTCTGAGCTCTGCACCGAACTCATCCGTTTCAAATGTACGGTTGAATGTTGAATACAGAATGTAGAATGTTTCAACGTGTTGTTTTGGAATTGGTTTGAAAGTAGACTGCAGCGGCGCGGCAGCCGTTATCCCGTCAGAGTATTCGCAAGTTGGCTGTTTTAACAGGATGCGTGTACTTGAAAGGCAGTTTGTGTGAACAGGCTGTGAAGAAAGGTGGTACCACGAGATTTCGCCCTCGTCCTTTTGTTAGGACGGGGGCTTTGCTTTTCCTCCAGGCGGAAGAAATAGAAAAGGAGAAAAAATCATGCAGGTTTACGAAGAATTAGTAGCAAGAGGGCTGATTGCCCAGGTAACTGACGAGGAGCGCATTCGCGATCTCGTAAATAATGGAAAGGCCGTATTTTACATCGGATTTGACCCGACAGCAGACAGCCTTCATGTAGGTCATTTCATGGCACTGTGCTTGATGAAGAGATTACAGATGGCAGGAAATAAGCCGATCGCGCTGATTGGCGGCGGTACTGCTATGATCGGTGATCCGTCCGGTAAGACCGATATGAGAAAGATGATGACAAAGGAGACCATCGACCACAACGTAGAGTGCTTCAAGAAGCAGATGGCACATTTCATTGATTTCTCTGACGGAAAAGCAATGCTTGTTAACAACGCAGACTGGCTGTTAAACTTAAATTACGTTGACGTATTAAGAGAGGTTGGACCGCACTTTAGCGTAAACAGAATGTTGACCGCTGAGTGCTACAAGCAGAGAATGGAGCGCGGATTAAGCTTTCTTGAGTTTAACTACATGATTATGCAAAGCTACGATTTCTATATGCTGTTCCAGAAGTACGGCTGCAACCTTCAGTTTGGTGGAGATGATCAGTGGTCCAACATGCTCGGTGGTACTGAGCTGATTCGTCGTAAGTTAGGACAGGATGCAGGTGCAATGACCATCACGCTGCTGTTAAACTCCGAGGGCAAGAAGATGGGTAAGACCGTTTCTGGCGCTGTATGGCTTGATCCAGAGAAGACCAGCCCATACGATTTCTACCAGTACTGGAGAAACGTGGCGGATGCAGACGTTTTAAAGTGTATCCGTATGCTGACCTTCCTTCCGCTTGAGCAGATCGATGAGATGGATAAGTGGGAAGGCAGCCAGTTAAATAAGGCAAAAGAAATCTTGGCATTTGAGCTGACCAAGCTGGTTCACGGCGAGGAAGAGGCAAAGAAGGCTGAGAGCGCAGCAAAGGCACTGTTTGG
>CAVCXB010000044.1:0-22800 GCA_963605535.1 Wujia chipingensis | reverse complement strand
ATCCCATTTTAATTCAAAAATGTTAAAAAGCTGTGTACGTGATGCATTGGAATAATCCGTTCGATATTCCTTTCCTCCCGTTAACTTATACACAAGCCAGCTGTCCATTGTTCCATGACAGATTTCGTGATTTTCTGCTGCCTTTTTGGCACCTTCTTCATTTTCCAGCAGCCATGCAATTTTGGCTGCTGGAAAATAAGGGGACAAATTCATTCCTGTTTTCTGACGGATCGTCTCTGCCATAAGCCTTATGGAATCACGCTCACAAAGCTTTGATGCGCGCGCACACTGCCACACAACCGCATTTCCATAGGGCTTTCCTGTTATTTTATTCCATGCAAGTGAGGTTTCACGCTGGTTGCTGATTCCAACACCGACCACACAATTTTTATCAATTCCACAGAGAAGTTCCTCTACTACAGTCAATACATTCTGATAAATTTCCTCTGGATCGTGGGAAACCCAGCCCTTCTCGTTAATCATCTGTTTGTGTGCCCGGTCGGTGCGGCGCACAATCTGTCCCGTCTCATCAAACAGCAGCGCCTTTGTTCCCTGCGTACTCTGATCAATGCTGATGATATATGCTGCCATTAGTCGAATCCTTTCAATGCCTTCAATGCTTTGTCAGCAATTCCCTTTGCATTCAGTCCGTAATAATCAAAGACCTCCTTTGAGGTTCCTGTGATTACTGGCGCATCCGGAAGCGCCATATTGATCACGGTTCTCGGGCAATTTTCACCTACTGTCTGTGCAACCATAGAACCCAAACCGCCAAACGGTGCGTGCTCTTCTACAGTAATTACAATCTTTGCCTGCTTTGCTGCCTTTATCACACCTGCCTTGTCAAGTGGCTTTACGCAATACATATCCAGTACACTCGCCGAAGTTCCCTGCTCCTTTAACAGCGCTGCCGCATCCAGTGCCGGACGAACCATCTCGCCGCATGCGATAATTGCCACGTCGCTTCCCTCTTCCAATACCGTTGCGTGATCCATCTCAAATGGACAATCTTTCTCTGTATAGATATCCTCAACCGGATTTCTTCCGACACGGATATATGCTGGCTTTTCATCCTCAAGAAGTGCTTCGATCAGCTTTTTTGTCTGATGGCGATCGCTTGGCAGGTAAACACGCATATTTGGAATGGCGGCCATCGCTGCTATATCCTGTGCAGAATGATGGCTCATGCCAAGTGCTCCATAGCTGACACCACCGCTGATTCCGATTAAGGTTACATTTGTATTGGAGTATGCCACGTCAATCTTTGCCTGCTCGTAGCTTCTTGTCGAAAGAAAGCATGCCGGTGAACACGCAAATGTCTTTTTTCCGCACTTTGCAAGACCGGCGGAAATGCTTACCAGATTTTGCTCGGCAATACCCGTTTCCACAAACTGCTCTGGAAACGCATCGGCAAACGGAGTCATGGATGCAGAGCCTCTTGAATCGCTGCAAAGTACAACAATATTCTTGTCCTCCTTTGCCTTTTCCATCAATACTTCACAGATTGCCTGTCTGTTTGGAATCTTATTCATGAAGAAGTGCCTCCTTTCGCGCTGCAAAATCTGCCATAATCTGAGCATACTCTTCCTGTGTCGGAACCTTATGATGCCAGTTTGCCTTATTTTCCATTACGGCTGAACCAAAGCCCTTGATTGTGTTGGCAATGACTGCGGTTGGCTGTCCCTTTACGGTTTTTGCCTCCTCGAATGCTGCATTTAACTGATCCAGATCATTTCCATTTTCTACTTCAATCACATGCCAGCCAAACGCACGGATTCGCTCAGCAAGCTTTTCGTGGCCCATCACATCCTCGGTATTTCCCGAAATCTGAAGATGGTTTCGGTCAATTACGGCGCACAGATTGTCTAACTTATACTGATGACCAGCCATAAAGCCTTCCCATACGGCGCCTTCTGCCAACTCGCCATCTCCCATTACTGTGTAAACACGGTATGATCGTTTATCCATTTTTCCGGCCAGTGCCATTCCGACACAAACTGGAAGTCCATGACCAAGCGAACCGGAATTCATCTCAATTCCCGGAAGCTTGTTGTTTGGATGACCAATGTATTTTGAACCAAATTTGGAAAAGTTTGCTTTCACATCCTCAAGATCAAGAAAGCCTCTTGCGGCAAGCACTGCATAGTACGCCTCCACGGAATGACCCTTGCTAAGTACAAAACGATCACGGTTTGGATCCTCCAAACGATCTGGTAACACATTCATCTGACAAAAATAAAGACTGATCAGAACGTCCATCACACTCATATCACCGCCGATATGACCGCCCTTTCCGGCAACGATAATGTCAACGGCATCTTTTCGTAAGTCAAAAGCCTTTGCTTTTAAATTTTCCATTCTCATTCACCTCTTAAATATGCTTTTACATCCTCTTCAATTGGGTCATACAGATCTGGCGCAATGCCCATATATTTACATGCCTCATACAGCACCGGAACAACATCCTTGTGAATTCCTACGCAATGATGAATGTATGGCCCCTCGACAATCTTTGCCTCCAGACGCTTGATATTTTCGACTTCTACCCACAGGTAGGTTCCCATTCCCTTTGGCCCATCAACTCCTTTTGCTTTTCCAAGCAGCATCGAATACTCGCCATTATCACCATCAAAGCGTGCCAGTGTCACCTCGCCATGCTTTGCCTCTGCCGTGATGCTTCCCGGATGAGAAAATGCGAGCGGATAGGTTAGCTTTGGTGTTTCTCGTGCAACCGAGATCGGCCACGGTCCACAGTGCTGAAGAAGCTCTCCGTTTGCGATATCTGGATGACGAATCGTCCAGTCGGCAAAGAAACTTCTCGTACCGTCAAGCGCCGCTGCCTCCACTAAAAGAGCCGTGATAGCACCGTGAATATCCGTCTCACAGACAACTGGAATTCCCTCTTCATTTAACAATGCATTTGCTGCACATGGCATAATTCCAATCTCACTTTGCAGCTGATTCCAGCACTGGATTGCTGCTGCCTGACAGCCATATTTTTGAATCAAGTTTTTCATCGCAACCTTCAATGCTGCCACATTTTCAAGCTCATTGTCCTTGATGCAGATTTCCATGTTCTCACGGCAATACTGCATTACCCTTGCCACTTCATCGCCCTGTGCCTTTGCCTTCTTCATCTCATCGGTCAGCTCTGGCATTGGAATTGGTGTCAGCTGAATGTTAAATTTCTCAAGCAATTCGCCCTCATTGCACATGGTTGACCAGAACTCATATGGTCTTGTTGAGATCTGAAGAATTCTCATGTTGCGGAATGTCTTTACTACATTACAGACTGCCAAAAAGTCTCGAACTCCGCGTTCAAAGACGGGATCGTTCAGTCTGCAGTTTGTCAGATAGGTAAATGGAACACGAAATCTTCTTAACACCTTTCCTGTTGCAAAAAGACCACACTGTGTATCGCGAAGACGAACACCGTTCTCATCTGGGCGCTCATCAAGTGGTCCCCACAAAAGAACTGGCACATTCAATTCCTTTGCCAGTCTCGCACATTCAAACTCGGTTCCGAAGTTGCAATGTGCCAGAAGAAGGCCATCAATTTTCTCTTTTTTAAACTTCTCTGCAATTTTCTTGCGTCCCTCTTCATCGTATAAGAGGCCTTCATCATTTACATCTTTGATATCAACAAAATCAATTCCAAGCTCACGCAGACGATCTGCTGTCAGTCCACGATACTTTACTGCATCTGGTGCACTGAAAATACTTCTTCTTGTCGGTGCATATCCAATCTTTATGTTTGCCATTTCTTTCCTCCCTGAATTCTAGTAACGTATTGGTTTCTGGCTTTAGTATATTTCTGTCTTAGCTTTATTCCAACAGAAAATAAAGTTTTTTTCACTTTATTTTCACTTTATTTTTAGGAAATCTCTTGTGTATTTCTCCACACTAACGTACAATAGCAAATAACAGTATAGAAGAAATACAAGAAACTGAGTGTTTTTAGGAGGTATATCCTATGTCCATCACCGCCAAAGAACTGGCACAAAAGCTTGGTCTGTCTCAAACAGCCATCTCTATGGCTCTTAACAATAAACCTGGTGTCGGCACAGAAACACGCCGCATGGTAGTTGAGGCAGCCGAAAAATATGGCTACGACTTTACAAGACTTTCTCTGAAAAAAAATAAAGCTGGCAGCATTTACGCTGTCAGCTATCGTTCTCACAATGCAATCCTATCCTACTCTCCCATTTTTGACACCATGGTGGAGGGGATGGATTCTGTGATTCAAAAGGAACATTATAAATTAAAGGTTGTTAATTTTTATGAAAAACGAGATAATTTAGAACATTATCTGGAGGATCTTCGCACAACAGACTGCACCGGTATTCTTTTATTTGGTACCGAAATGCGCGAGGAAATGGTGCGACCATTTTTAACTCTTCCGTTTCCCGTTGTCATTTTGGATGCCTATTTTGAGAGACTTAATTGCACCTATGTGCTGCCCAATAATCGCCAAGGTGCCTATCTTGCCACCGATTATCTGATCAGCAGACGTTTAAAGCAGCCCGGTTATCTTCACTCCTCTTATCCCCTTCGTAATTTTTCCGAGCGCGAGGAAGGCTTTTACCACGCCGTTCAGGATAATGGCATGTCACGATCACGCTGTATCGTTCATCAGCTTTCACCGACAATTGACGGTGCTATGGCAGATATGTTAGCGGTCATTGATCGATCCGACACACTCGCTGACTGCTATTTTGCCGACAATGACTTAATTGCCATTGGCACCATCAAAGCCTTAAAGCTGCGAAATTACAAAGTTCCCGAAGATATTGCCGTGGTCGGCTTTGACAATATCTCCGAAAGCCGCATTGTGGACCCAGCCCTGACCACAATTGCAATTCCGAGGCACTACATGGGCGAAGTCGCTGCTCGTGAACTGCTGTCCCAAATTGAGGAGCCAAAGCAACACACTTGCAAAATTGAAGTGTCTGCAAAGCTGGTAAAGCGTTTTTCGGTGTAAGAAACAATCTCATACTTCATTCGCGCGCTACTGCAATTTGAAATTTGCGAACAAATCGCCAAGCGTGCACCCAAATGAACCTTCCGATTCTTCCGGCATCTCAAAGGTAGTCAGCTGAAGCTCTGGGTCGGACTCCAAAAGCTTAATCAGACGCCCCGTATTGATGGCATCATCCAGACCATCATGAAGCTTTCCCTCAGGCTCTAGGTTAATACGGTCGAGCGCTTCCTGAAGACTAAAACTTCGATTCAGTTTAAAGCGCTTTGTAAACACATCCTGATAATCGATCCAGTTTTCTTCTTTTAAGAAAAGCTCGATTTGTTCGTCTTCGATATGTTTCGCCCGCACCTCATGAAAGATTTGCGAGCGATCAGAACCACTCCAGGCGTAGACCTTAAACTCGCAGTCACCGATCCACTCAATCAAGCTGTGAAGTGCCTCTTTAAAATTCGGCGCTTTCTTAATCGAACTGTTGCGAATTCCTGTCATTTTCTCAATAAATGTGTCTACCACGCCATGTTCCGGATGCACATACTGTGTAAATGTCTTCACGGTTTCAAAGGACTCATCCAATAATACGGCTCCGATCTGAATCGTCTCCTTCGAGTATCGATAGCGGCTTCGATAATTCTTTGGCACCTTACACATTTCCAAATCCAAAATGACATTGTATCTCATAAATCTGTTTCCTCTCTCTTGCAATATGCAATCTTCTTTGCATCTCTACGTCTTAGCTGCTTTCATTCAGCCTATTGAATTTTTACTGCTGGTAGGTTGCTAAGAAGTCACGCAGATTGTTGAGCGATTCCTCAAGGACTTCGATACGTGGCAGATAAACGATACGGAAATGATCTGGCTGCTTCCAGTTAAAGCCTCCGCCATGTACGATCAGCACCTTCTTTTCCTTTAAGAAATCAAGCGCAAACTTCTCATCATTAGTGATATTGAAGCGCTTCGTATCAATCTTCGGGAATGCATAAAACGCAGCCTTTGGCTTTACTACACTGATACCCGGAATGTCGTTTAAAGTCTTGTAGATAAATTCTCTCTGCTCGTAAATACGACCACCCGGAACGATGTAGTTGTTGACACTCTGATAACCGCCAAGTGCGGTCTGTACGATGGACTGTGCTGGAACATTGGAGCAAAGACGCATGTTGGAGAGCATATTTAATCCCTCGATATAATCTTTTGCCATCTCCTTCTTTCCACTTAAAATCATCCAACCGATACGGAAGCCTGCGATCATGTGAGACTTAGACAAGCCACTGAATGTAACACAGAACAGGTCTGGTGCCAAGGACGCGATGGAGATATGCTCCTCGCCGTCCATAACAAGACGGTCATAAATCTCATCGGAGAAGATGATTAACTGATGCTCTCTTGCGATCTTTACGATCTCCATCAACACTTCCTTTGGATACAGCGCTCCGGTCGGATTATTCGGATTGATCAAAACGATTGCCTTTGTACGGTCTGTGATCTTCTTTCGAATATCGTCCATATCCGGGTACCACTCTGCCTGCTCATCACAGATGTAGTGAACGACCTTTCCTCCTGCAAGTGTAGCGGTTGCGGTCCACAACGGATAATCTGGGGATGGGATCAGGATTTCATCACCCTCATCGAGAAGCGCCTGCATGGACAAATTGATCAGCTCGCTGACACCATTTCCGGTGTAGATGTCGTTGATCGTAACATTCGGAAGATTCTTTAGCTGCGCATACTGCATGATGGCCTTTCTTGCAGAGAACAGACCCTTGGAATCGGAATAACCCTCGCACTCGGTCAGCTGCTGACGCATATCGAAGATAACCTCTTCTGGCGTGCGGAATCCAAATGGAGCCGGGTTTCCGATGTTCAACTTCAAGACATGCATACCTGCATCTTCCATTCGCTTTGCCTCTTCGACAACCGGTCCTCTTACGTCATACAATACATTATCCAGCTTTGATGATTTACTAAATGTTCTCATGCCATCTTCTCCTATACTCCATGATTTTTTGCCCGTATGCGGGTCATTTGTCTGATGATCGGTCTGACTGGTACTAGTCGGACTGCCATCACCTTGACGATTCTCGCTTTGACTATTCTCACTTTGGTTATTATCTTTTTGACTGTTATCGCTGTTCGTATTTGGCTGCGATGCTCGGATACCGGATACTATCGGCACATCCTCGCCTTCCAGCCACATCAAATCAACGCCAAGTGTCTGCGCCAGAACCTTTAAGATATCCCGCCTTGGCTCAGTCTTGCCACTTACATACTGGCTCATATGGCTCTTGCCAATCCGAATGCCAGACGGTTCTCCAACGGGTTCCGCCAGTCGGATCACATCCGCCTGCTTCAACCCCTTTAATTCCATGGCTTTTTTCAATCGCTCTGCAAATGATGCCATAATGCCACTTATCTCCTTACTTTTAGTTCAATTTCTCATAGGGACACTATAACACGGTTGCTTAAATAGTTCAAGTTTTATTTTAAAAAGTTTTTAGCGGCCTTTTAAAAGTTCAATATTTTGAACTTTCATTTTCTTACTGATCATTTTTCCTCATCTATTTATCATCTATTTATTTTCGGTCGTTGGCGACAAAATCCCATATTCTTTCCCGTTTTTGACAAGTTCTGACGATTTTTTACTTGTTTTTTTGGCCTTTTCGTGCATAGTACAAAAACATTTTTTGTTTTATAATAATGCTACTGGTATTTTATACTTTTATTATTTTTACATTATTATTTTTTAAGGAGATGTGCTACAATGACTCTTAAAATGAGACATGATTCTTCTGGTTACTTGACATGCGAGCATGTAAGTGTTTTTTATCTTTTGATGCTTACATCTGGCATAATGGGCGCATATACATATGTGGTGCGCGGCGGTGTTTTCTGTAATGCCCAGACAGCAAACTTTTTGATGATGGGTATCGCGTTAGGAGAAGGAAAATGGCGTCATGCGCTTTACTATTTTATTCCAATATCTGCCTATTTCCTTGGCTCTATGGCTTCTGAAATTCTTCCGACTCCGATCAAACACTACGGATTGTTCCGCTGGGATACCTGGCTGGTTGGATTTGAAGCACTTACTCTTTTCATTATTGGATTTATTCCAAAGTCCGTTCCGGATCAGGTCGTTCAGGTAGCCGTCAACTTTATCGCTTCCATGCAGTACAATACCTTCCGTCAGGCAGAAGGTATTCCGATGGCAACTACCTTCTGTACCAACCACATCCGTCAGGTCGGTATCGGTTTTGCAAAGCTGTTTCGTAAGCATGACCACAAGGGCTTTAAGCGTGGTCTGGAGCATCTGGGCATGATTATTTGTTTCTGCACCGGAGCAATGCTTCTTGCAGTCTTCTGTCACTTCATGAATGAAAAATCAATCTGGATCGCCCTTATCCCGCTTTTGATTCTATTCTTCAGACTCGCTCATGCGGATTTGACTTGGGAACACGATCTGTTAAATAAGAAACCGGCTGGCCATTAAGGCCACCCGGCTTGGTAATGCAGACATCACTTGCCTTCATATATAATGCCATCTGATCGGTGAAGCCAGTCAATACTACGTGCTCATCGCCTCCTAAAATCTTATGAAGCGCATCATACAGCACCTTGTTGTTTCCACAGATGATAATTAATTTTGTCTGGTGTTGAGTTTTGTTTAAGTTATTTATGCTTTGTTTTTTCTTTTGTTCTTTGCGGATTCTTTTTTCTAATTTTCTGTTCTGTTTTTTGCACCAGCGGTACAAAACCTTGATTGTCTTTAGGATACCTCCTGCACCCATGCTGCCAGCGCAGACAAGCGTGTAGAATGTGTCGGGTTCTAAGCCTAGCTGCTCTCTGGCTTTTTCCTTTGAGACTTTCTGTGCAAACGTCTGACACACAGGAATGCCAAGCGCCTTCAGCTTTTCTTCTGGAATTCCACGTCTTAAAAAATCCTGACGAACATGGCGCGATGGAATGACATACGCATCGCAGTCTGTCTCCTCTGTAAATGGAATACACACATAATCGGTTGCAACGAAAATCGTAGGCGGCAGAGCAATGCCTTTGTCTTTCATCTGTGTGATGATCTCTGCCGGAAACAGGTGTGGCATCACGATTGCATCGTAGTGATTTTGTGCTAAATACTGCTCCATGACAGGAACCATCTCTGCGTTTGCAAAGTACACTGGGGAGCGCCATGGCAATCTGCGGTAAGTATCGCCAATCTTGTAGGCAAACCCAAAAAGTGTCGGTGAGATCTGCACCAGCCGGACATACAGGGTATCAATGATATTTGCCAATTTATTTGTCTTTAAGGTATACGGATTTAATACGTCTGCTTGGTGACCACGCATTTCAAATGCTTCTTTCATTGCGTTTGCCGCTGCATTGTGGCCTCCGCCTGTGCCGCAGGATAAAATTAATACTCTCATCTGGTCTGCCTTTCTTTTTCGTTTTTTATTGTTGCCCTTTTTATTTTTGCCTTTTTATTTTGCTGATTTCTATGCTACCATATCTGCAAAAAAATGTTTAGGTGTTGGTTTCGTCGGTGCCCCTTGTTCCCGCGGCGCCTTCGTGAAAGCCAGTCACCTCAGGACTTTTCCATAAACATTGGCTTATCCGTGAACTGTAACCAGATATTCGCCCCAAAATTTATGCTTGCCATCCCCGATAAAGCATGCTATAACGAAAGAAACGCAGCCTAGCTGCAACTCTTACGGAAAGGCATGGTAACTATACTATGAAAACAATTCGTTTTTCAATTTGGGAGGACGGCGAATACACTTGGCCTCAGGCTTATGGATTTGTTCCGTTTCTGACCGGCTATCTGCACGAAGACAAAAAGAAGCGTCCCTGTGTACTTGTGGTTCCGGGAGGCGCCTATTATGTCGCATCTCCTACCGAAGCTGGCATCGTTGCCCTCGATTTCTACCACAAGGGCTATCAGACCTTTGTGCTGACTTACACCACCAATCTGCTCGGCACCATTCCTCTAAAAGATCAGCCGATGCGCGACCTTGCTCGTGCCGTGCGCATTATCAGAAGTCGAAATGAGGAATACAATATTAAGCCTGATTGCATCGCAACCTGTGGCTTTTCAGCCGGTGGTCATCTTGTCGCCAGTGAGGGTGTTCATTATAGCGATATCAAGGAAAATAGGCCTGAATATAGTGGCGTTTCGGCAAGACCGGATGCAATGCTGTTATGCTACCCGGTAATTACCTCTGGCCCATTCACACATGAAGGTTCTATGCAAAATCTTCTCGGTACCAATCCGACAGCAGATGAACTACAGTACATGTCTCTTGAAACACAGGTAACACCGCAGACACCACCAAGCTTTTTATGGCAGACCGTAACCGATGAATGTGTTCCAGTGGAAAACAGCTATCTGTTTGCCGATGCCTGCAAGAAAAATGGTGTTCCGTTTGCTCATCATGTTTTCTCACAAGGGCCTCATGGTCTTTCTCTTGCAACTGCATCTTGGGCACAGGGTATCTTTGGTGAGCTTTACACATTGGAACCATTTACCCATACAATTAATGCGATTAAAGCTGGTACTGCCGGTGTTGAGGTATCCGAACAGAAATTGGCAGACTTAGAAAAAGAAATTCCAAATCATATGCCTGGCAATCCATATACGCGTGAGCCAAACGCAGAGGTTTCGATCTGGCCAGTTCTCGCGGATGCATGGCTTCGCACCCAGTGGTCACTTTAACAAATTATTTGTTATCCGACTTGGTTTTATTGGATCACAAATTTGTTTGTCCTGCCATCAAATAATAGCAGTTGTGACTGCATCCCTTCGGAAACAATTCATGACGCATTCGATTTTTATAATCAGATTCGCAGGATGTTTCCTCTAAAATAGTAATTGCACGTTTTAGGCGGCGGATATCTTCTATGGTATCCGCCGTATAATTTCCCCGGCTTACCAGCTTTACATGTGTGATTCCTGCCGCGCGCAACTGCCAGAGTGTACATAATCCACAGCCGCTTCGCCCTAAAAGATATTCGTCATCAATTTCATCGAGCGCTTCATTTTCTTGCTGTTCTTGCTGTTCTTCTTGATTTGTTGTGCTATAGGAAGCAGACGTATTGATCAGACCTTGTTGCTCTCGCACACAGATAAGCCGATACGGCAAGCGACAAGCTGGTGCCAACTCGTCACAGTGGAGGCTGCTGCAAAATGCCCCAGTAAAATGGCACATTTCATTTAAGACAAATGCTTCGTATTCAAGTGGCTGTTCTGGATATTTTTCTTTTTGATAATCAATACAGCTTTTCATTTCCTGCGGTGTCACTTTACGATGAAAAATAATCTGATTTGCGCCAAGAAGTCGCATCTCATCAATCATGATATGATTGGTCTCAGAAAGTTCACCGCTTATATGAAGCTCAATAGGCTCTGTTAAATTTTGTTTTAAATAAATAAGAAGTGCCATATCACCTACGATAAAGGAAGTAAACCCCATCTGAAACAGGCGCTGAATCAGCGTTTTGATCATTGGATATTGATGTGGCGCATAAAACAGGCCATTTAATGTAATAGTGACGGGCTTTTTCTTTTGCCGGACAAGCTCTGCTAAAATTTCCATTTCACTTTCGGACCCGATCTGCACGTTGTAATAGAGAACTTCCCGGCGGTTTAACGGATAGTTCAGCCCACCATTTGTCATCCATTCATATGGCACATAGCCGCAAAAAAACTCATCTGCTCCTGCTTCCACATATGGAATATAATCGTCTATTGAGCCTAGTCCTGCTGTGATTTTCATCTGCTCATCTCCTTTCCTGGGTGGTTTGTTTTTCTATCTATTTTTCTTCCATCTATGTTTTTCTGTCTATATTTTTCTGTCTATATTTTTCTATCTATACTTTTATTTTCATTTTTGCTTTTATTTCTGTCTTTTTTAATCGGAGTATTCAAAAATCCAGCTACAAGGCGAATTCCCTCTATATGTGGCAATTCATTTATAATCGAATTATCATACCCAAATATACTGTTGTATCGCCCAACCATATGGAGAAAATCTGGATATTCAAATGCATAATCCATACAGGGACAGTTACAGGAATCTACTGCGGTCTGCTTTGCACGATCTCCCCGCTGTAAAGTTGCCAGAAGCGGACACCATCCAGAGGTATTCATCTGAAAGAATGGAAAATGAAACGTCACGCCAATGCCATTGTCAGATGAATTGCCACTGTCGAATGTCGAAAGCATTTGCTGGTAGCCGCAACTTTGAAGCGACACACGCGTGATATGAAAATGTTCGCGCAGATAATTTTGATAAAATGGTGTCTGGAGCGGTCCCTGACCAAACACCTCACTTTCTTTGCTTAAATTTCTATTTATATAATTGATTCGTGTGTCACGACGCTGCTTTGAAAGCAGACAACCAAGCGTCAAATAAAATTGATCTGGATATTTGTTACGCAGTATTCCTGCCATTCCCCAATCGTTTAATACAAGCTCGATTTTGATTTTATTTCTGGTACACCAGACGGCCAACTGATCTATTCTCTTTTCTATGTGTTGAATATCCTTTTCTTCCACTGGTGCAAATACAAGAACCGGACACAAATGCTCCTTCAATGTTTTCTCAAGCAGCACGTATAATTGTTTTTCCGTTGGGAACAGATGTGGACAATACGCATTTCCAACATACAGAAATTGCGGCTTTTGCGTGCGAAGTGGATGATTAAGAGGAATGTTGCTGCTGTCCCAATAAAGTGTAAAAAATTCATCCAACGGATACGTCAAATACGCCTGATACCAAGCAGGATTATCGAGTTCGATGCCAAGAGAAAATATGTGTGTATCTTGTTTCGTTGGCATTCCAGATAAACAAGCTGACTCATCCATATCGTCATGTGTATTCATATAATTATGTGCATTTATATGATTATGTGTATTCATATGCCTTCCTGCATCTATGCCATCCCAGACCGCTCTTTGTTTTTTCAAATTTTCAGAATAAATCTGCTCTTTTTCTGCCGGATACCCCGTCAATGCTTGAGACAATTCTGCATCGGTCTCTTCGAGTTTTAAATACACATAATTCATATACTCTCGATTTAGTTGCTCGGCACAGTCAGCATACTCTTTGTTCTTGTCCGTTACTGTAACGCGAAGCTCAAGAAAAAGAGTAGTCTCTTCTTCTGGAAGCATTTCTATTTTTATAATATCTTTTTCGCACTCCAGTGTCAGCTCGTGATATTGCTTTTCTTTAAATTGAAAAAAGGACAGCTCAATGGTACTTTGCTGTCCTGCCTCTGTGAGCAATTGTACATACTGCTTCGCCTGTTTTGTTAGCAGACGAAACGTAAAATATTCTGGTGATAATTCCAATATACGAATTTCCTTTTCGCCTGCCTTCGTCCGAAGTTTACCTGCCAAAATTGCAAATGGTATCATTGTATGATTCTGCCCCACTTTTTCTTTCTTTATTTTTTATAGATTTTGCCTTTATTTGCGTTTCTTTGCTTACTGTTTCTTTGTTTGCATTTTCTTTATTTGCGCTTTCTTTATTTGCATTTTCTTTATTTGCGCTTACCGAACTTATCTTTTATATGCTCCCACACGAGATACCCGGCAATTCCAAGCGCTAAAATATAGCCAAAGAAGCCAAGTGCTGGTATGCCAAACAAGCGTGGCTGCATTTGTGTCGTGCAAAGAATACTCGATGCCAGAAGGAGCGCTGCAATGACAAGACCAAGCACAATTCTTGCAACAAGCTTTTCAAGCATCTCGGACAAGTCCTCGGTTGCATGAAGATCAAGCTTAATACGTGTCTCGTTGTTTCGATAGCTCTGCAACAAATCCGCCATCAGCACAGGAATATCCATTGCCCTGTTTATGGAGCGATAGAGCAGACTGCCCTCATTTTTGAGTTCTTCTTTCCAATTTACATTCTCCCAGAAGGATGCAGAGATTCGCCCAGATGCCACCTCAACGATGTTAACTTGCGGGCTGAGATCTGCGATCACACCCTCGATCGTAGTCATTCCTCGTGCAAGAAGCGTCAGTTGTGCTGGCATGGCAAGCTCATTTGCACTCATGATCTCGATCAGCTCTGTGAGAAGTGCCGCAATGTCGATACTGCCGATATCCATCGTGCCGTAACGCACCATAAGGCCTTCAATGTCTGCGTACAGACGGATGCGGTCTGGCTTGCCGTGGAAAATTCCAAGCGCAAGAATGACATCGACAAGCTCCGAATTATTACCTCTGGCAATGGCTTTTACCGCCTTCGCAATCAGGCTTTTGTCTCTCGGGGTGAGACGTCCCATCATTCCCATATCCATCCAGACAATCTTGCCACCGCGGATACGCAGATTGCCCGGATGCGGATCTGCATGGAAAAATCCATCCTGCATAATCTGGCGCACATAGTTATCAGCAAGCTTTTCTCCAATTTCAGTTCGATCATACCCTTCTTTTTCGAGTGTCTTTGGATCCGAAATGCTGTAACCGTCAATATACTCCATGACAAGCACCTGCGCTGTTGTCAGATCGCGGTACAGCTTTGGAGAAGTTACAAATGCGACATCCTTGTTATTTTTTGCAAAGATTTCCATGTTGGTAGCTTCGCGAAGAAAGTCCATCTCCTCCTGCGCAGAAGACCAGAATTCCTTGATCACGCGATCAAGGTCAATCAGATTTTTGAGTGCAGGGGGCACAAAACGAAGCATTCGCTGCATCATGGCAACATCCTTTGCCATGGTATCATAAATGCCACGGCGCTGAACCTTCAGCACCACATGATCGCCATTTTTGAGTGTCGCCTCGTGCACCTGCGCAATCGAAGCAGACCCGATCGGTGCCTTCACAATTGATGCAAAGACATCCTCCGGGTCTTTTTTATACGCTTCGCGAAGAACAATGCGAACCTCATCATATGGCATCGGGCTAACCTGTGAGCGAAGTTTTTGCAGTTCATCGCAATATGCGGGTGAAATCAAATCCGTTCGTATCGAAAGAATCTGTCCAAGCTTCACATAGGTTGGCCCAAGTTCCTCTAAAATTTCACGCACCTTTGCGGGCGTTATCCCTTTGGTGATGTGATAACGCCGCAATACCTGCATGATTTCAGAAAGTCTTGACCTATCTTCTCTTTCACTCATCCTCATTCTCTTTCGGCTGTGCTTCATCCTCTGTAGTCGGTGCTTCCTCTGGTGCCTGTGGCGCTGGCGCTTCCTCTGCCTTCGATTCTTCAACTTTTGCTTCCGCTGATGAAGTTGCTTTCTCTTCCTGTGGCTTTGCTGCCTTATTTAACAGTTCTTTGAGCGCTTCGATCTGATCTGGTGTCATTGCGGACAGTAATTCCTCTACAGAAGAATCCTTATTTTTCTTATTCTCAAACGTTTCCTTAATGTTATGCTTAAGTTCCTCGTTTAAAACCTTTCCCTGTTCTACGGTCAGGCTTCCCTTCTTTACGAGTTCATCAGCAACATCCTTTGCCTTCTCGGTTGTTACGGCTGCTGCACCGATTCCTGCTAATACTACATTCTTTACAAGATCTGTTACCTTAAATTCCATAACTGTTACCTGCCTTTCTGCTTGTGTGAGTTTTCATCTTCTTTGTTATTTTATCGTTCACGGGACGCCCATTCACAAAACCGCCCGTTCCGTGCGCCGTTGCTTTGCAACTCTGTTTTGCTCATGGACGGGCGTCCACTTCGTCCCATTGATTCGTCAAATTCTCATGCCAGCATGGAATTTATCCGAATCTGCTGGGACGCGTGAACTTTATAATCCAAACAGTACCATTAGTTTCGGGAAGAAAATTAATCCCCCCACAATGGCCGCTGTAATGGCTGCAACTAAAACTGCGCCCGCTGCTGTGTCCTTTGCCAGACGCGCGAGCTCTTTGTGTTCCTCTGTTACCAAATCAACAACTGCTTCAATCGCGGTATTGACCTGCTCGAGCGCAATGACCATTCCGCATAAAACGAGGCAAATGCCCCACTCAGTCACGGTCAGCTTTAGCGTAATGCCAAAGACCACAACCAGCACAACTGCAGAATAATGAATCATCATATTGCGCTCATTTTTGATGCCGTCAAAAATTCCTCTGAATGCGTAGGCAAAGCTCAATACCATCTCTTGCTTGACATCCAGATGATGATGCGCGGCATCCGATGCCTCTGCCGCAAAATAACGACTAACGACCTCTGTATACAAAATCAGATAGATGACCGAAACACAAAAGCCGCCGATCACATCGGTTGCATAATGGACGCCCAGATAAATACGGCTGCATCCTACTAGTAATACAACTAGCGCATCGAGAATCGCAAATCCCCATTTCTGACCTTTTTTTAAATCTGCCTGCTTGAGCATATACACGAGAAATCCGTAAAAGGACGCCGCCACCATGGCATGCCCACTCGGAAAGCTATAGCCGCTCTCCATGATCAGGCGCATCTCCTCCGGTGGACGCACCCTCATAAAACTGCCCTTGATCGCCAGATTCAAAAGGACGGTCAGAATCAGATTTCCAAGCAGTGCAACGAGATATTTGCGCTGTTTGAGAATATGAATCATCGAAAGACTAATTACCAAAAGTACAACTGGATGAACCATGTTGGTCATCAGCTTAAAAAATCCGGTTGCAGCATTGCTTTGAAATGCTCGCAAAAAACGATAGGCGGCGACATCAAGCGGAGCAGTCACATACGCTCCTCTGATATCGGCCGCCAACAATCCAAACAAAACTGCACATATGACAATCGTTGGAATCTTCCACAGTTTGTCTTTTTTGTATTTCACCGTTATCACCTGCCTGTCTTTGCTTCTGTCGTTATTATAATACAGAATAGTAAAAATAGCAAGCAACACATGAGTATGTTTCACAAATTAGTATCCTATAGATTACATTTTAAGATTGCGATCACAGCTTGGTCTATACATTATTATCGCTGCCATTGCTTTCATTATTTCCATTATTTCCATTATTTCCATTACTTCCATTGCGCCCCTTTAACCGCTCGTTCAAATTCTCTGCCTCTCGGTTTGCTTTTCTCCAAGAATAATAGGAAATAATCACAAAAATGATTGCGATCAACAGTGCCATCATGCCGACCTGCCAGAGTTCATGAATGTCAAACCATCCAAAAAAGCTGCCGCCCCCCAGCACAATTGCATTGATAAGCAGATAATGAAGTCCAACGCGAATGATAAACTCCTTTCTAATCAAAAAAATTCTTTCTAATCAAAGAAATCTATCTTGCTTCTCTGATAAAAGAATAGCGTAAATGCAAAATTGCGGCAAGCAAATCGAGGTAAGTTGCCTTTTTTGACTGGTGAAATGCACTCTGAGGGCGTCAGACGTATAAACTAGAGGCGGCCATTTGCTTTTTATAGAAGTGGAACAATTCGCTGCGTCTCCCGATATTTTTTCGGTGTCACTCCAAAATGCTGGCGAAATACCTTGTAAAAATAGCTGATATCCGTGTACCCCACTTCGAGCATCACCTGTTCCACACTCAGCGTTGTCTCTCGAAGCATAATTCCAGCCTGCTTCATCCGATAGCGCTTTAACAGCTGAACAAGCGTGTAGCCCGTTTCCCTGCGAATATAGCGGCTCAAATAGCCCTCACTTCGATGGAAATGCTCTGCAAGCGAGGATAACGTTACTGTATTATAATTTCGATGGATATACTGAATCATAGCAGGAAAATGCTCAGTCTGAAACTGAAGTCCATTCACAGGTTTCATATCGTCTTTATGGTAAGCTAGTGCATAGGCAACAAATGTCATCACATAACTGACCAGAAGAAAATTTCCGCCTTCTTTTGGATTTTCTTTCTCAGTATCCATCTTCCAAATCAAATTTTCAAGAAACTCATCTGGCAAACTATCAAACCAGATCATGCTCTCCTCATTCCGCCCATAAAGCATCTGCCAAAAATAGACAGAAAACGTATCCGCCTCCATTAACATTGAGGCAAATGCCGTCTCAAAGGTTGACAATTTCAAGAACAAATTTATGACCATATCATCGTCATTGCAGGAGAAAACAGAATGCTCCACATCGGGCGGAACGATAATAAAATTTCCTTTTTTCAAGCATATAGTATGTCGATCGGAAAGATTGATGTACAGCTCTCCTTGTACCACATACATAATTTTGAGAAAACTCAAATGATGCCAGAACGGTGGACAATACCTTGCATTCCAGTTGATATCCACATCTTTGTTTTTATCCGAATTTTTATTCGAGTCTTTACTTTTATTCGAGTCTTCGTTTTTATCCGAAAAGAAGTCACTTTCCTGAATAATCGGTCCAAAAAGAGACGGCGCCTCTTTTGGAACCGTCTCGCTTTGACCAGCAGTCTCCTGGTAGTTTTGGCGAAACTCTTCCCAATTTCGATACGGTCGTCCCTTTTTTTCATAAAAATAGACATCTGGATTCTGGACAAAAATGCTTCGATACTGCCTCTCTAACGGACTTAACTGCATCATTTCCTGAATCCGCTTTTCCATATGTTCCCTCCTCCCTTCTCCTCTTTTCTTCTCTTTTGTATTCCTTCTTCTCAACTTTCTTATTTTTTCTTTTCGCGCCAAATCTGCACCGCCATATACGGCTTTGCCGGAAGTGTCACTTTAAATTTTCCCTTAAAGGTACCTCTGTCGTCAATCGTCATATTCCATGTATCAAGCACGCGCACTCTCCACTCCGACGCATCATCAAAATGAAACTCACGGAAGGTTGGGCGCATAAAGCTATAATAAATCAAGTAATATTCCTTGCAGCCACACTCCGCTTCTTCTGGCGTAATCTCCTGCGGCACCGCGCACACTTCATCCCATGCGCGTGAATACGGCATCAGGCCAAGACCCGGTGTTTCCTCTAAGCGATCGAGCAAAAAGCCAAAACGCTTGTGACTCTCACCATGAAGAACGCCGCCGTGTGACCACCACAAAATGTTTTCCTTATTTAAGTAAGTCTCCCCGTGGCCCGGATAGCCACCTCTGCACGCTGCCTCCCAGAAACGGCGGAGCATCTCCTCTCCGGTCAGATTGCCCCAGCCATGCTGAATATCGCCCTCATAGGCAATCTCATCGAGTACGACTGGCTTATGATAGCGCTCTCGAAGCTCATTTGTTGTCTCGGCACTCTTATACAGATCGGTGCGCTGCACGCTGCAATGTGTAATCCATGGCTTAGAAAAGTCATACAAGGATACACAGTTATGAATGGAACGCATATGATGATACGGATCCTTCTCACACAAAATGGATGCGTAGCGCTCCCAATCGCGAATCGTCTTATGTGGCATCAGATCATACTCATTTGCCAGCGACCACCACACATTAGCAAAAGCACTGAAGCGGGCAACCGCATAGTTCCAGTACAGATCGTCCTGCTCTTTTGTCATCTGCGAAAAGCCCCAACGGTCATACGGATGCATCATGATCAGATCGGCCTCGATTCCAAGCTCGCCGAGACGGCGAATACAGGTCTCGATGTGCTGGAAATGCTTCGGATTAAAACGTGTGAAATCCCAGTGATTGCCCTCGGTCTTTCCAGTGTAATCCCAGAAATTTTCCGATGTCAGCACACTCGAATCCATCGGGGTACCTTCATATGGGTAGGAACGCGGCTCACGCAGGTTATAATCATAGTGCTTCGGGAAAATGCAGAAACGAATCTTATTAAATGCACTGTTTTTGAGTGTTTCCAAGGTCTGTTCAATCCGCTCATCGCTCTGTAACTCCCACACGTAGCAGGTCGTTCCGATCGAATAATATGGTGTGCCATCCTCATATGTCATGTGGTAGGTATTGGCAACTCGCACTGGTCCATGAGCACCTGACTTTGGCTTTGTAACCGTAAAATGTCCGTCACAATTTTTGCCAAATGTAGTCTGAATCTGATAGCTATATGTACCCTCAAAAGATGGCATAAAACGAATCCGATAGATGCCATCTCCATCATAAAAACCATCGCATGATACGGTCTCATTTGCGCCCTGAAATGTTCCCGTCACGCGCTGCTCGGTAAATGGGTTGCCCTCCTTCGGACCTTCCAGTGCTACCTCAAAAATTCCCCATCGGGTACAGGTGTCGGTCTGCACATAAGCTTCTCTGTTTCTTTCCTGTGTATTGTTTTTCTGTGTATTGTTTTCCTGCCTACTGTTTTCTTCCATTTGCATCATCTCCATAATTGATTTTCCTTTCTGCTTCGCTCAGATAATAAAAGATACTACATTTTGAGCACTCAATTGTCATTTACATGCCTCTATTATAGAAAGCTAGCCACTATCACACACTGACTTTCTATTGGTTTTTTTTGACTTTTTTCTTCTCATCTCTATGCACTCAGAATACCACGATCAGACGACTTCGGCAAGAGAAAATATATCTTGATTATTTTCCAATTGTCTTCCTGTAATTATAGCGAAAAAGCTACATTTTTTTCGGCAAGTCACACATAGAAAAACAAAACCTTCCATGCTATAATAGCGGTGCTTTGTATCATTACAAGACTTGCAAAATGTTTTACAAAACTTACTTTTGGGGGATCTGCCAAACTATGAAACAAAAGAAATTTGACTGGGGCTATTTTCTAAAGCACATTGCCATCATCGCTGTGCCTGTAGCCTTGCAAAACCTGCTCACCACCACTGGAAGTATGGTAGACACGATCATGCTGGCCTCGATCGGTGAAAAAGCAGTTGGTGCGGTCGGCCTATGTGCTCAGTTTTCAAGCCTGATGTTCTCTGGCTATTGGGGCTTTATCGGCGGCGGTATGTTGTTTTTTGCCCAATATTGGGGTGCCAAGGACCATGACGGCATTACGCGTTCCTACGGAATGACGCTTCTTTTTATGATGACCGTTGCTCTCGTTTTTGCCGGACTTGCAATCGGCGCACCTGCCTTTATTATGGGTGTCTACACAGACAAGCCTGAAATTCAGGCAATTGGTATTTCGTACCTTCGCATTGTCGGCTTTGCCTATCCGCTTCAGGTTCTGTCCATGGCCATGAGTGCGCTACTTCGCTCGATCGAACGCGTGAAAATTCCGCTTTACGGTGGCATTGCCTCAGTTGTTGCCAATTGCTTTTTCAATTATCTTTTTATTTTTGGAAAATTCGGACTGCCAGAAATGGGCGCTGCCGGTGCTGCTGTCGGAACGGTTCTTGCCGGAATTGTAAATCTTTTGATTTTGGTAGGCTTTGTTCTTTATCAGAAAATTCCATTTGTTTTGGAATTTTCAAAGCATTTTCATTGGACAAAGGCATCCGTACAGCATTACCTAATGAAATGTTTTCCCATCATCTGCAATGAGGTACTGATTGGTGTCGGAAACATGTTAATCAATGTAGTATTGGGTCGCCAAAGTGAGCAGGCCATTGCCGCCGTTGCCGTCTTTCGTACAATGGAGGGTCTGGTCATCGCCTTCTTCAGTGGCTTTTCCAATGCAGCCTCGATTCTGGTTGGAAAAGAGGTTGGCGCTGGCAATCACGAGCTAGCCTTTCAACGTGCAAAGCGACTGGTTTATCTGTGCAGCGGCATCATCAGCATTGCATGTCTGACACTGCTTCTTGTTCACAACCCGCTTCTCCATACGCTTGGTCTGTCTGGTGAATCCTACAAAATCGGTACTGGTATGCTGATTATCTACAGTGTTGCCGCGATCATCCGAATGGGAAATTGGGCACAGAATGATACTTATCGTTCCGCCGGAGATGCCGCCTTTGGTTCCATCATGGAGATCACCTTTATGTACTTGATGGTGCTGCCGTTTGTGTATTTGTCCAATTTTTATTTTCATGCACCATTTCTTCTTGTTTTTGCGTTCTGCTATATTGATGAGCCGATTCGTTACATCATCATGCAGCGCCATCTCTACTCAGGAAAATGGATTCGCCCTGTATCCGATGCCGGACTGGCAACGATCAAAGATTTTCGAGAGCAGCATAATATTCAGATGAAATCGAAATAACACTTAAATAATGCTCAAATAAAATTCAGATAAAATTCAAATAAGACTCAGATAATGCTCAAATAAAACCTTACCGATCACTTGCAATGTGATGTCATCGACATTGTGGAAAATCGGTAAGGTTTTTCTTTACTTTCTGCTTTTTATTTTTCTCTTGTTTTCTTTGACTTTAACAGAATCAATTTCTCTTGTTTCATCTTTTGTTTTATTCTTTGTTCTATTTTTTACTTTATCTGGCTTAATCGAGAAATCTCTGTCGTCAGCATTTCAATTTCTCTTGTGTATTTTTCTTTCATTTCTGTTAACGAGCCAATCTTTCCAAAGCTGCGCATAGTATCTACATCCTCGATCTTTAAAAATCCTTTCGCCACTGCATCCGGCAGCACAAATTTCTTTACACCTGAAGGGAACTCAACGGTAAGATACTTTCCACTTTGCTCTGCTACAGTTCCTGCTCCATAGCGAATATTCTTTACGGTCATTCCTGCAAGATCTGGAATGCGATTCTCATCGATCTGCTGCTCAATCTGTTCGAGCTGCTCATTTGTCTCATCACGCTGTGCGGCAAGCTCCTGTATTCTCTTTTCTCGATCCAGCTTTTTCTGTTCGATACTGCTTAACTTTGCTTTTTTGCGAACTGAAATATTGCCATAAAGATTATAAGCATTTGCACAGTACATAATATCATAGGCGTAAATATTGTAGCGACCTGCAAGCTCTGTGATCGGATTTGTTTCATCCTCGTCGGCGTTTGCTTCGCCTTGCAGTTTTTCCTCTAAAAGCGCACACAGCTTCTCATTCTTTTTAATTTCTTCTGCCAACTCTTTGCACATCCGATAATACACATCAAGTCGAAACGTCTGACCACTTCCGCTG
>CAVCXB010000043.1:0-22869 GCA_963605535.1 Wujia chipingensis | reverse complement strand
CACGCTGCCGTACTGACTGCCCAGAAAGATACAGAGCTTGTCGGTGTGGCAGATATTCATTTTGAAAAAGCACAGAGCTATGCTGAAAAATTTCACACAAAGCCATATGCATCACTAGAAGAGATGATCGAGACTGAACACCCGGATGTGCTTCATATCTGTACGCCGCACTATCTTCATGTGCCGATGGCGCAGTATGCACTTGAACGTGGCATCAATGTATTTATGGAAAAGCCACCGGCAATTACTTTTGCACAGCTCGAGCAGCTAAAGGCAGCAGTTAATACATCCAGTGCAAAGCTCGGTTTGTGCTATCAGAATCGTTATAATCCAAGCTATCGTGCGGCAAAGGAATTTATTGAGTCTGGTGAGGCTGGAAAGGTACTAGGCGCGAGAGGACTTGTCACCTGGAATCGTCCGGCGCCATATTATACGCAGAGTGAGTGGCGTGGAAAGCTCGATACCGAGGGTGGTGGCGTGCTGATCAATCAGGCTGTTCATACACTGGATCTGCTCTCTGATTTGCTTGGAAAGCCAGATTGGATTGATGCGTCCCTATCGAATCATCATTTAAAGGGTGTCATCGAGGTGGAGGATACGTTAGAGGCGTATATTCGCTTTGGTGAAAAGGTGGCGTGCTTCTATGCGACAAACGCGTATTGTGCGGATGTTCCGCCATTAATCGAGATTTCCTGTGAGAAGGTGACGATTCGCATTGAAGACTTGGATGTTTCCTATCGTTACCCAGATGGAACGATCGTAAAGCCAGATGTGGAGCGTCCAGTTCCGATCGGAAAGAGTTACTGGGGAAGTGGTCATACAGCATGTATCGGCGATTTTTATCAGGCACTCGAAAACAATACTGATTTTGCATTGGAACTTCCAGTGTTGGAAAATAGCATTCGCCTGATGCTCGGTGCATATGAGTCTGCGAGAGAGCATCATATTGTAGAATTTTTGTAACTGTGGTTCTGAATAGTTAAGTTTTTTGAATGAGAAGGAGAAGATATGAAAAAAATAATACTTTCAGGCTGCCCGATCAGCTGTTTTGCTGATGAGATTAGTGTATCGTTGGAGCGCCAGATTCAGGTATTAAATGAGCTTGGAATTAAGTTTGTTGAGTTTCGAAGCGCAGATGGCACTGGAATAGCCGATTTTACCGATGAGCAGGCCAAAGAGGCAAAGAAGCGCCTCGATGCGGCAGGCATTCGTGTATCCGCAGTTGGTTCCCCGATCGGAAAGATTGGCGTGAACGATGATTTTGCACCTCATATGGAAAAGCTTCAGCGCATTGAGCGCATTGCAGATATCTTTGAGACACCATATATTCGTATGTTTAGCTTTTATTTGCCGAAAAATGCCGATCCGAAGGATTCACGCGATGAGGTGATGCGTCGCATGGATCGTATGGTGCAGGAAGCAAAGACAAATCATCTTGTTTTGCTGCATGAAAATGAAAAAGGCATTTACGGTGATAACGCAGCGAGATGCCTCGATTTGATGAAGGAATTTTACGGTGATCACTTCAAGGCAACCTTTGATTTTGCCAATTTCATTCAGTGCGGACAGGATACACTCGAGGCATATGAGCTGTTAAAGTCGTATATTGAGTATGTTCATGTGAAGGATGCACGTCTGGCAGATGGCGAGGTTGTTCCGGGAGGAACAGGAGATGGTCAGTTAGCAGCGATCTTTGAAAAGCTTGATCAGTCTGGATACAAGGGCTATTTAAGCCTGGAGCCACATCTGGCAAACTTCGCAGGCTTAGGCAATTTGGAAAAGGATGCCGCAGTCCGCGCAGAGAACGATACTGAGAAGGCATTTTGCATCGCATATCGTGCTCTCGAAGGACTTCTTGGAAAAGATTAAATCTACAAAACTTTTAAAGCGAAAAGTTCAGGATAATCGTTGGAGGATTTATGAAGGGTGCTTCGACGAAGAGTAGTGGGCGTCACTTTTTAGGAATCTGGCGCGGGAATCCTCGGTTATTCAATGGCCGAGTAGTTCACTGATGCCCACTACGCACTTTATTGTGATACTGTATTTCGATCAGCTCACTTCAACATTTCGCCTTGTAAAGCAGTTCGTTTCAGCGTTCACTACAGTCGTTCTGCACCGCAGGCAAGAGCCGTCTTACTTTGTTCGCGCTCGGTCATAACACTCTCATAAAAGCGGTAGCCTCCGGCAAAGTTATAGCAGTCAAAGCCGTATCCGCTTAAGATGCGGGTTGCAATGTAGCTGCGAAGACCACTCTGGCACATTACATAGATGGGCTTAGTTGCATCAAGCTCACTTATGTGATCGCGAAGCTCATCGACAGGAATATTGACAAAGCCCTCTGCGTGACCGCGACTGTATTCGCCTGTGGTTCTCGTATCAAGCAAGGTAACGCTGCCATCTCGTGGAAGAGCTGCTACATCGTCCACAAAGAACTGCTTTAAGACACCATGCTTGATGTTGTCAATCATAAAGCCAGCCATATTGACGGGATCTTTTGCGGAGGAGTACGGCGGTGCGTAGGAAAGATCAAGATCCATCAGCTCATCGGCTTTCATGCCAGCACAGATCGCAGTAGCAAGCACGTCAATTCGCTTATCCACGCCTTCAAAACCTACAATTTGTGCGCCAAGCAGACGGTACGTTTCTTTTTCAAATAAAACCTTCATGGTCATCACATGACCACCCGGATAGTAGCCGGCATGATTTGACGGAGAGAGAATTACTTTGCCAAATGCAATGCCGGCATTTTTTGCGGCCGTTTCATTTAATCCAGTCACGGCGGCAGTCATATCAAACAGCTTGATTACGCTGCTGCCAAGGGAACCTCGAAAGGCACGGTCGCCGCCGCAGATATTGTCGGCTGCGATGCGTCCCTGCTTATTGGCAGGACCGGCAAGCGGTAAAAGAACCGTTTTTCCGGAAACAAGATGCTTGACCGAGACGGCATCGCCGACTGCGTAGATGTCTGGAATCGAAGTTTCCATGTGATCATTGACAACAATCGAATCGCGAAGACCAAGTGATAAACCAGCCGCCTTTGCAAGTGTGGTTTCTGGCTTTACGCCGATCGCAAACACGGCAAAGTCAGCGGTTCGTGTGCTTTGATCAGAGAGAACGGCGGTAACACCGCCTGCGTTTGTTATTACATTTTCCACGCTTTTTCCAAAGATTAGATGAACACCCGCCTTTCGCATCCGCGCATGGAGAAACGAAGCCATATCGGCATCAAATGGATTCATCAGGTGAGTTGGCTTTTGGACGATTGTGACGTCAATTCCCTGATGGCTTAAATTTTCGGCAAGCTCTAGTCCAATGAAGCCACCACCTGCAAGTATGACTGATTTTGGATGCGTTTCTTCTATATAAGTATGGATGCGGAATGTATCTTCCACGGTGCGGAGCACAAAAAGATTTGCGGCAGCTTTCAATTCTGTATGTGCTGCGTTGTCACTTTTCCCATTGATGGATGGCAAGATCGGAGTCGCACCCGGTGCGAGAAGAAGTTTGTCATAAAAGTCTTCAAATACTTCGCCTGTATTTAAATTTTTTACGGTAACGCTTTTCGTTTCTGGATGAATGGCAAGCACATCATGGCGCACCTTCATATCCACGCGGAAGCGCGAATGAAAGCTTTGCGGTGTCTGAAGTGTCAGCTCATTTTGGTCGGTGATGACACCTCCAATATAATACGGGAGACCGCAATTGGCATAGGAAATATAGCCAGTTCGCTCGTATACGGTAATATTTGCGTGTTCATCGAGACGACGAATTCGGGCTGCGGCAGTGGCTCCTCCGGCAACACCGCCGATAATGATGATTCGGTTCTTTTTCATATGTGATGGATGTCCTTTCTATATTGTTTTATCCCCAGAAACCTTTTTTAAATCGAAGAAAGATAGAGACATTTCAGGGGCAATGATGTATAATCGCGGTAGGCAAACGTGTGGTGATTCCATAAAGTAGAGTCTGAATAATGATATCCGTAAATAGGAAAACAGACATCGTAAGTATAGCGTAAAAAGGGTGATTTGACAATCCACACGGTCAGCCGCGTGAAAAAAATAGTTACAAAAATTTTATCAAAAAGCAAAGGAAAAGGAGAAAAAAGGAAAAATGAAGAAAGCAAAGGTAATCATCGACCGTAACTTTATCCTGTCCGATGTGGACAATCGTATTTTTGGCTCTTTTATTGAGCATCTAGGACGTGCCGTGTACGAAGGCATTTATCAGCCGGGAAGCCCATTTGCCGATGAGCAGGGCTTACGAAAGGATGTTATTGAACTGATCAAGGAGTTGAATGTGCCGGTTGTTCGTTATCCGGGTGGAAACTTTGTTTCTGGTTATAACTGGGAAGATGGCGTCGGCGATAAGAGCAAGCGTCCGGCAAAGGCCGATCTGGCATGGGAGACCATCGAGACAAACCAGTTTGGATTGAACGAATTTATGGACTGGACAAAGAAGGCAAACACGACACCGATGATGGCAGTCAACCTCGGCACTAGAGGTACTGATGATGCGAGAAACATCGTGGAATATTGCAATCTTCCGGGCGGAACCTATTACAGTGATTTGAGAAAGCAGCATGGCTATGAGGCACCGCACAACATTCATCTGTGGTGCTTAGGAAATGAGATGGACGGACCATGGCAGATGGGTCACAAGACTGCACAGGAATATGGCCGAGTAGCCGCAGAGGCAGGCCGCATCATGAAGATGGTTGACCCGACGATTGAGCTTGTTGCGTGCGGAAGCGCATCGTATGGCATGGAGACCTTTGGCTATTGGGAGGACACCGTTTTAAGCGAGTGCTATGAGCAGGCCGATTACTTGTCCCTTCATCAGTATTATGGAAATCAGGATAACAACACACCAGAATTTTTGGCAAACAGCGTAGCAATGGATCAGTTTATTGATTCCGTTATCTCGATCTGTGACGGTGTGCGCGCCAGAAAGAAGGCAAAGAAGCGCATCAATCTTTCCTTTGACGAGTGGAACGTATGGTATCACTCCAATGAGCATGACCAGAAGTTAGAGCGTTGGGGAACTGCGCAGCATCGTCTGGAGGATGTCTATAACTTTGAGGACGCATTGTTAGTTGCCAGTATGATGATCACACTGCTTCGCCATGCAGACCGCGTAAAGGTTGCATGCCTTGCACAGCTTGTCAATGTAATCGCACCGATCATGACCTCCGATACAGGCGCTTGGAAGCAGACTATCTACTATCCGTTTGAGTTAATCAGCAATTACGGACGCGGACAGGTATTACATACACTTGTAAAGTCTCCTGTCTATGAGTGCACACACGGCGATGCTCCGTATCTGGACAGCGTGATCACAATGAACGAGGAAAATGAGACCGTGACCGTATTTGCCGTAAACAAGAGTCTGGATGAGTCGATGGAGCTGACCTGTGATTTGAGACAGTTCGAGGGTTATGAGATTAAGAAGCATATGGTGCTGCATCATGACGATGTGAAGGCCGTCAATACCGAGCAGAATCCAAACGAGGTTACACTGGCAGAAAATGGTGTGAGCAGCATCGAAAATGGCGTGCTGAGTGCTGTATTACCGGACAAGAGCTTCCATATGATTCTTCTGGGCAAGAAGCAGGCATGATTTCACATATAGGCAGTTTAAAGAAAAATAAAATCTCTACGATCGAAAGGGGAAAATGCAATGAATCTTTATGTAGATATCCGTGCGGGCCGTGATGGAAACGGAAGCAAAGAAGCGCCGTTTCGCCGTATCAATGAGGCTGCTAAGATAGCAAAGCCAGGTGATACCGTATTCGTAGCGCCGGGAGTATATCGCGAGTATGTGGATCCAGTATTTGCAGGAGAGCCAGAGGCACGCATTACTTATAAGAGCACAGAGCCGCTCGGCGCGGTGATTACCGGAGCAGAGCGTATCACAAGCTGGACGCATTATCAGGACAATGTGTGGGTTTGCCGCGTGCCAAACAGCACTTTTGGCGCATACAATCCGTATACAACTTTTGTATATGGCGATTGGTATTTTGCTAAGGCAGACAAGCATACCGGATGTGTTTATTTAAATGACAGAGCTTTATATGAGACAGCATCTCTTGAGGACTGCATCAAGGGTGAGGTTTATGCGTGCAGCTGGGTACCAGAGGAGTCTATTTATAAGTGGTACACCGAGCAGGACAAGGAGAAAGACGAGACGATTCTCTATGCCAATTTCCAGGGAGCAGACCCGAATCAGGAAAATGTGGAGATCAATGTCAGACGTGAGTGCTTCATGCCGTCAAAGACCGGTGTGGGTTATATTACCGTCAGCGGCTTTACGGTTACAAAGGCAGCGACTACATGGGCTCCTCCGGCTGCTTATCAGGACGGTATGATTGGCCCGCACTGGAGCAAGGGCTGGATTATCGAGGACTGCGAGATTTCGAACAGCAAATGCGCCGGAATTTCACTTGGCAAATATCTGGATCCGGACAATGATCATTATTTTACCTACAAATATGTAAAGAGTCCGACACAGATGGAGCGCGATGCCGTATGTCGTGGCCAGTATCACGGATGGTTAAAGGAGAACGTCGGAAGTCATATCGTGCGCGGAAATAACATTCACCACTGCGAGCAGGGCGGTATCATCGGCCGTATGGGCGGCGTGTTCAGTATCATTGAGGACAACCATATTCACCATATCAACAATATGATGGAGTTAGGCGGTGCTGAGATTGCCGGAATTAAGATGCATGCCGCAATTGATGTCACAATGCGCCGCAACCATATTCACCATTGCACGATGGGTATCTGGTGCGACTGGGAGGCACAGGGAACGAGGCTGAGCCAGAATCTGCTGCACGACAATCAGCGTCCGCCATTTGCGTCTGTCTTAAAGGGTGGTATGATGTCACAGGATATCTTCGTCGAGGTTGGACACGGCCCGACACTGATTGATAATAACATTTTGCTCTCTGAGGCGAGTCTTCGTTTCGCGACAGAGGGTGTGGCACTTGTTCACAACCTGATCTGTGGCGCACTGACCTGCGTTGGCGGCGGAACAGGGCCGCGCTACACACCATATCATATGCCGCATCGAACCGAAGTGATGGGATTTATGACCGTGCTTCACGGTGATGATCGCTTCTATAACAATATCTTCGTGCAGAAATGGCCGGCAGAGGATGTCATCACGATGCACGATTCAGACGATGGCTTTGATACCGAGAATCGTGCCGCTGGAACCTGGATGTTTGATGAGTATCCGACCTATGACGAGTGGATTTCCCAGTTTGATTTCACAAAGCCTGCCGATATGGCAAAGCTTTACGGTGCACACGAAGGAAAGCTGCCGGTATGGATCGAGGGAAATGCCTATCTTGGCGGTGCAAAGCCATCCAAAAAGGAAGTCAATGGACGGATTGCGGCACCGGCGCGTGAGGATGTGCGCGTGGAGCTTGTCGAGAAGGAAGACGGATACTATCTCGATACCAATGTGTATGAGCTGATTGCAGGATTTAAGAATCGCATGATCGACTCAGATGTGCTTGGAAAGGCATTTGAACCGGAAGAACGTTTTGAAAATCCGGATGGAACCGCAATTCGCTTCGACAGTGACTACTTTGGTGAGCATCGCGGTGTGGATGTCATTCCGGGACCGTTTGCGGATGGAAAAGAAGCTGCGAAGGTGCTGGTTTAATTGGCAAAGTGAATAGAATCTTTGAAAATATCTGTCCTATTGCAATGGGGCAGATATTTTTTAAAAAAGTTAGTTGACAAACGTATACCAATATGTTAGTATGAGGTTGACACAAGTAAACATGACTGAACGGCAGAAGGGAGCAGAAAATGAAAACGAAGCAGATTGTTTTATCTGACGGCGAGTGGAAGCTGATGAAGCTCTTGTGGGAAAAGGCTCCGATGACACTTGGGGATATGGTGGAGGCGATGCAGGATGACACTGCATGGAGCAAGGGAACGATTTTTACAATGCTTCGCCGCATGAGCGCAAAAGGTGCTGTTCGGATGGATGACAGCGGAAAGTACCAGCAGTATTATCCGGTATTGCAGAAAGAGGAAGCGGAGCAAACTGAAACGCGTAGCTTTTTGGAACGGGTATATGATGGCAGTGTCGGAATGATGTTGTCAGCGATGGCACACGATCGGAAGCTGTCAAAGTCCGAGATTGATGAATTGTATAAGATCATTCAAAATGCCAGAAAGGAGACTGCATATGATGCTGAACAGAAAGAAAACAAAGATGGCAAGTGCGATACTTGCAGTGGGGCTTATGTTAAATGCAGCAGCATTATGCTTCGGAGGAGAAAGTACGGTACAGAGTGAAACTTTGGCAGATCATGCAGAGCAGACTGCATTGCCGGTACTTTCAGCAGCAGATGAGTATGAGCAGATACCGACAACAGAAGGCGTGGAAGAATTTTGTGAAAACTGTGGACTGTTAGACAAAGAATACGTTGCGCAGATTACGCCTGAGTGGATGAAAGACAGTGGCATTGCACTGTTTCGTGACGCATTAAATGAGCGTGTATATTTGATCTGGCAGGAGCAGATGATGGTTCTTCCTCAGCTTGCGCTCGGAAGAATCATGGCAATATCGGATGTAGATGTGCTAAGCAGTGCATTGGCAGATCTTGATGAGGACGGCATTTACGAAGTCTATTTTACGGCAAGAACAAATAGTGGCTTGCAATACTATTATAATCTGGTTGGTGTGGCGAGACTTACGGATCTGTCGTTCTACTGGTCTTTTGATATGCAGGAGGATTTGGATAGGCAAAATGTATTAATGCTGACACAAAATGAAAATGGAGAACTTGTTTGCCGCAGTGCAAGAAAAACAGAAGAAAAAGAAAAAGCAGAAACGATGCCAACAGCATTTTCATTGACAGTGACAGAAGATATGGATGCACAGCCTGTTACTTTGTCAGAGGAAGACTTGGTCGCTCAGCCGTCAAAGCTTGCATCATCGGATTATCCGGTTGGTTTCAATACAGGACTGGCAACGGAACTGGACACATCCGGATGGCTGATTCCGGCGGGAGGCCCGCGATGGAGTTGGACGGTAGATGAGTTAAAGGAGTGGTATGGTGATGCACTTACAGTCGTATCAGAGAGTGACAGCAAGACGGTTGTGCAGATTTCAGGTATTCATGTATGGGACTGCGATGCTGACATTACAGCAACGGTGGACAAAGAGGTTGGTGTAACGGGACTTGAGTACCATTTCGCATATGAGGATCGGGATACGGTTGTCAACAACATGAATAATATAAGCCAGTCAAGTCAGATTGTTGGCGGCACAAAAGAGCAATCCGAAGGCGTTCTCTATAGTTGGGAAGGCAAACAGGCAGCGACATTTGAAGCGGCAGGTCAGAAGCGTTTTGGTGAAATCTGTAAGCAGCGTGGTACCTGGTCGGACGCCGAAGAAAAACGTTATGCACATCAGGTAACAGCACAGGTAGCAATAACGACAGATGCATGCAATCTGTCCTTTGAGGCAGAGCCGGAAATTGTTATTTTTTATCGTGAGCTTTTACAACAATCCTGTGCAGAACTTGAAACAGAAAAGGAAAGCTGGAATCCGTTATATGAGCAGTATAAAGATGATTGGACGCTTCAGTGGAATTCAGGTTATACAACAATGAGTGATTACGAAAGCAAGGATATTGAAAAGGGCAGCGAGGACATGACACTGCGCAATATGGCACAGTCGATTATCGAGGATGCACAGCCTTATCCGTTTGGCGGCTTTGCGGAAAATTTGTATCAAATGGGATGGACTTTCTCAGCGGACAGATTAAAGAAAAGCGAAGATGATATGAATTTATATCTTTATAAAGACAATAGCACAGTTGCAGGATTCCTGCTTCACGAAGATGGAAGCGGCTATGTTCAGATTTCATTCCAAGAAGAAGACACGGTGCATACGGCACTCTTTTCCTTTACACCAAGCGATGCAGGAAAAGAGTTGTATCGTGCAGCGCAGCAGGAAATCAATACGTCCGATACAACAGTGGCGCAGTAAAGCTCAGATAGTGTTCATGAGATATCCACTTCACAAACTTTTCACAAAAAAATGCTTGCATTTTATAGTTTGCAGTGTTATAGTACATATCGAACAAAGGAAATGACCAGACAGGTCAATCCCTTAACAAAACCTCTTGTCGAAGGCTGCTAGGGAATCAGATTTTTGGAGGAAAAGTCAAATGAATACTTTAAAAGCTGAAAAACGAAGCATGGATATCAAAGCAAAGAAGCTTAGAAGAGAGGGATACGTTGTAGGCAACGTGTTCGGAAAGAAAATTGAAGGCTCCATCCCGGTAAAGATTCCGGCACTGGAGTTGGACAAATTTTTAAAGAAATCACACAAAGGAAGTCAGATCATGCTGGATGTTGAGGGAACTCAGTACGATGCATTGATCAAGGATGTTTTTTACAACCCGGTAGCAGGAAGAATCGATGAGATTGATTTTCAGGCACTGGTAAGCACAGAGAAAGTTCATTCTGTTGCAGAAGTTATCTTCGAGAACCGCGACATGATTGCGGAAGGTGTACTTCAGGAAAGTATGGAAGAGATTGCATACAAGGCATTGCCGGCAGATCTGGTTGATGAAGTCCGAGTTGATGTTGGCAGTATGAAGATCGGTGACGTAATTCGTGTAAAGGATCTGGCAATTTTTGCAGATACAAAGATTACGATTGCCGCAGATCCGGAAGCTGTTGTTGCATCCTTAAATGCAGCACACAATGCAGCAGTACCTGAACCTGAGACAGCAGAAACTGACGGGGAGTCAAAGAAGGACGAATAATTCTAAGCGGATAGTTGAAGATTCGATGGAAAATTCAACGAAAAATTCATAAGAAGGGGCTGTCACACGAATATGTGGCAGCTCATTTTATATCCCAAATACAAAGAACGGCCGCCAAAAAGCGACCGTTCTTTTGCGTCAAGCGGATATTCGCAATCAAGTATTATTTGTCTCAATCAGCGCAGGCTGCTGGATTGTAAATCCCGACAAGATCTGACGGATTGCTGTATGGAGATAAGGAAGATATTCCTCCATCGAAACCGGCTGGCCGTACAAGATGCAGCTGTAGCAGGTTGAACCTACCAGTTCAATAATTGTAAAGAGCATCAGTTCCGGCTCCGGACAGACATAAGAGTTTGTTTTCATCTGTTCAAAAATATATTCATAAAACTGCTGTGACTCATCCGGCAGCGTGTTCTCAAAGGCCGTTTTAAAAATTCCCCATGATAAATTTTTGGAAATAAAAGTTAAAAGACCGTGATCGGCATTCAGACGACCAATAATATAATCGGCAATTGCCAGAATCTGCTCCTCAAAGCTGTTAAAGGTCCGATTGATCAGTGCCTGATGTGCATCCGCAAACAGTTGTCCCGCCTTGTGAGCAATCAGTTTATCTCTCAAATCATACTTGTCTTTAAAATATAAGTAGAAAGTACCTTTTGCAAGACCAGCATCGGAAACAATATCGGAGATCGTCGTCTTGGCAAAGCCTTTATCGCGGAACAGGTCAAAGGCTGTCTGAAGCAAAGCATTTTTCTTTTGTTTCTTATTAATATCTACTTTTCCCATCCGAAAACCTCCTGTAAAAATCTTTTTAAAGTTCAAAATTATTATTATACGAAACTGACTAAAAGTCAATTATTAAAACTGACCAAAATTCATTTTGTTGCAATCTCTTTTTCATCCATTTTGAATATTGACCAAAAGTCAGTTTTTGCATATAATGCGTAGTGTGAAAAAAAGATAGGAGATGGTTGCTATGGTTAAAGTAGGAAAATGGATTGCAAAACACAAATATTTGATCTTACTGATCAGCTTTTTGTTAATAATCCCTTCCGTAATCGGTATGGCAAAGACAAGAGTTAATTATGATATCCTAAGTTACCTGCCGGATACACTTGAGACGATCAAGGGTCAGGATATTATGGTCGATGAATACGGAATGGGCGCGTTTTCCATGGTTGTCGTGGAAAATATGGAACTAAAGGATGTGCAAAAACTCGAAGATGCGTACAGTGAAATCGAACATGTAAAAGACGTTCTCTGGTATGACGATGTCGCTGATTTAAGTCTTCCGGTTGAGATGATCCCGAAGGATTTACGAGAGGCGTTCTTCAAGGGTGACGCAACTATGATGCTTGTGCTGTTTGACAACACGACATCATCCGATGAGGCGATGGAAGCGTTGACCGAGATGCGAAAGATCAGCAACGAACAGTGCTTCTTAAGCGGTATGACCGGTATTGTTACCGATATTAAGAATCTGGCACTTGAGGAAATGCCGGCATACGTTGTAATCGCTGCGCTGCTTTGCTTCATCGTCTTAGAGTTGTTCACGGATTCATTTCTTGTTCCGCTCTTCTTCCTGTTAAGTATCGGAATTTCCATTCTCTACAACATGGGAACGAATATCTTCCTCGGTGAGATTTCTTATATTACGCAGGCACTGACAGCAGTCCTTCAGCTTGGTGTTACAATGGATTATTCCATTTTCCTTCTTAGCAGCTATGAGGAAAATAAAGAGCGATTTCCGGGAGAAAAAGAACGTGCCATGGGTCATGCGATCGCAAACACCTTCAAGTCGATCGTGGGAAGCTCCGTTACGACAATCGCAGGCTTCGCCGCACTTTGCTTCATGACATTCGCACTTGGCCGTGACCTTGGTATCGTCAGCGCAAAGGGTGTTGTTATCGGCGTTATCTGCTGTGTTACCGTTCTTCCGGCTATGATCCTTATTTTCGATAAGCCGATTGAAAAGACAAAGCATAAGCCGCTTATCAAGAGTATGGACAGATTGTCCACATTTATTACAAAGCATTACAAGGTCTGGCTGGCAATCTTCCTTATCCTTCTGGTTCCGGCTGTTTATGGAAACAACAATACAAAGATTTATTACAATATTTCAAAGTCTCTTCCGTCCACACTGGACAGCAATGTGGCAAATGAGAAGCTGGAAGAGGATTTTGACATGAGTGTTCTCCATCTGGTTATGATGGATAAGAACATGGACGCAAAGGATAAGCGTGATATGCTAAATGCCATCGACGAAGTAGATGGTGTTAAGTGGACCATCAGTTTAAATTCTCTGGTTGGTGCGAGTGTTCCGGATTCCATGATTCCAAAGGACATCAAGAGCATGCTGCAGAGTGATAACTGGGAACTGGCATTTGTATGCTCGAAGTACGAGTCAGCGACCGAGGAGGTCAATAATCAGATTGCCCAGATCAATGAGATTGTAAAGGGCTATGATGAAAATGCTATGGTCATCGGTGAGGCACCTATGATGAAGGACCTTGAAGATGTAACCAATATCGACCTTCAGAGTGTTAACACCGTATCCATGATCGCGATCTTCGTGATCATTATGATCATCTTCAAGTCAATTTCCCTGCCGATTATTCTGGTAGCCGTAATTGAGTTTGCAATAGCAGTAAACATGGCAGTTCCGTTCTATCAGAACATCAGCCTTCCGTTCGTTGCATCAATCGTTGTCGGAACCATTCAGTTAGGAGCGACAGTAGATTATGCAATTCTGATGACGAGCCGTTATCAGAGAGAGCGAAGCAAGGGTAACAGTAAGAAAGAGGCAATCAGCGCAGCGCACAAGGCCAGCCTCGAGTCCATTATTACGAGTGGTCTTAGCTTCTTCGCTGCAACCTTCGGTGTATCTGCTTACTCAAAGGTTGATATGATTGGTTCCATCTGTACACTGCTTTCAAGAGGCGCATTAATCAGTGTTGTTGTCGTAGCACTTGTTTTGCCGGCAATGTTCCTGATTTTTGATAAGGTAATTTGTAAAACATCGATCAACTTCCTTGGAAAGAAATAAAGACGAAAACAGGGAAACCATTAAGAAATGAGGGTGTTATTATTATGAATAGAAATCATATGCTGAAAAGAAAATTGACAGCCGGACTGGCAGTCGGCATGGCAGTAGCAGTAGGAAGTGTTCCGGTTGCGCTGGCTGCCAACACAACAGATACAAAAGATTCATCGAGCAGCGTATCGAAGGAAGAGACTGTTTACGTAAACGCAGATGCTTCCGGAAATCCAGAGCAGATCACCGTTTCCAGCTGGTTAAAGAATGCCGGCTTACAGAGCAGCGTTGAAGATCAGTCCGATCTGACAAATATCAAGAACGTAAAAGGTGATGAGACATTCAGTGAGGATGGAAACAGCCTGACATGGAGCACCGATGGCAGTGATATTTATTATCAGGGTCAGAGCGACAAGGAGCTTCCGGTATCGGTAAAGTTTACTTATATATTGGATGGACAGGAGATGCAGCCGCAGGATCTTGCCGGCAAGAGTGGTCATCTTCAAATCAAGATTCAGTATACCAATAACGAGAAGAAGAGTGCAAAAGTAGACGGAAAGGAAGAAACAGTCTACAGTCCGTTCGTTATGCTGACCGCTCTGATTATGCCGGAGGATACATTCTCGAATGTCACGATCGACAACGGAAAAGTACTCTCTGATGGAAGCAGAAATATCGTAGTGGGATATGGTATGCCGGGTCTGAAGGACAGCTTAAAGCTGGATACCATCGATCTTTCTGTCGATGATGACGATGATAAGGACAGCAAAGACAGCAAAAGCAGCAAGGACGATACCGATAGTGAAGATAAGACACTGGATATTGACATTCCGGACAGCGTACAGATCGAAGCGGATGTAACCAATTTCTCAATGAGTTCTTCCTTTACAGTTGCTTTATCGGATCTGTTAAAGGATGTTGATTTTGACGATGACAGTGCACTTGATGATATTAAAGATGCCCTTGATGATCTCGACGAGGCAGCTACAAAGCTGGTTGATGGAACTTCTGATCTGTATGATGGCGTTGACGAGCTGGATGAGAAGTATGGCGAGTTTGATGACGGTGTGAAAGAATTAAAGGACGGCACTCATGATCTGGCAGATGGTGTCAGTGATCTGTCAGATGGCGTTGATTCCCTTGCAGATGGCGCAAAGCAGTTACAGAGCGGAGCAAAGGATCTGGCGAGTGGCGCAAAGACACTGGACAATGGAGCAGGTCAGCTTGCAAGCGGCGCAAAGGATCTGGTAAGTGGTGTCAGCCAGCTCGCAAGCGGAGCTACTGCACTTGCAAGCGGAGCAGGTCAGTTACAGAGCGGAGCAGCTGCACTTCAGAGCGGAGCAGGTCAGCTTGCAGACGGAGCAGGCTCACTTCAAAGCGGAGCAGGCTCACTTCAGAGTGGAGCAGGTCAGTTACAGAGCGGAGCTGCCGCATTGCAGAGTGGAGCAGGTCAGTTGCAGAGTGGAGCCGATCAGTTACAGAGCGGAGCTGGCACACTGCAGAGTGGAATCAATGACTATACCGCTGGTGTAGATCTGTTAAATGCAGGTATTCAGCAGAATCTGTCAAGTGACAGTGAGTTAAATACAAAGGTTGCACAGTTTGCAGATGGAATCGATACACTGGCAGCAGGTGTCAACGACTACACAGCAGGAACCGATACCTTAGCAGATGGTGTTAGCGCATATGTGGCAGGTGAGCAGAAGCTTTCACAGGGCGCACAGGCATTGACTCAGATTCAGAGTGCAGTAAGTACCCTTGCAGCAGCTTTGGATGGACAGGGTGAAACCACAGAGGATCTGGTCGCGGCAGCAAGTGCACTGGCACAGGGAACCGCAACCTTAAAGGCTTCCTTAGGAACTGAGAGTACACAGCAGTTAATGACACTGTTAGACAACATGCTTACAACAGGAAACGAGCTGATCACAGAGGCAGAGGGATTATCCACAGTTATGCAGGAGCAGATCGCAGCACCGGTTCAGAGTATGATGGCACAGGCAGAAACTTTGAAGACCCAGCTTACAACACTTGCACAGTATGGCGCAGGTGTTGCACAGGCAGCCGCAGGAATCAATCAGGAAGTTGCGGCGGCAAACGAACAGATCGCAGCCGCAAATGCACAGATTGCAGCGGCAAACGAACAGATCGCTGCAAGAGCATCTCAGGCAAATGCACAGTTGGATGCGACAAAGCAGTCTCTTACCAGTCAGGCAGCAGCTGCAAGAGAGAACGGAAATGAAGAATTGGCAGAATCACTTGAGGCAGCCGCAGCAAATATCACCGGTGTGGATTCATCCGAGATTTCAGGTGCAAGCGCAAGCGCAAGTGCAATTGACATTACCGTTCCGACACTGAGCCAGGAGGATCTGGAGGCAATGAACACTGCACTTACCGGACTTTCCGATCAGATTACTTCGATTCAGACAACCGTAACTGGTCTGATGACATCCCTTAGCGATGTACAGACAAAGATCGGTACCATCACAGCCATGAAGGATCAAATTCCGGCAAATGCAATAGCAGCTCTTGGTGCGGGTGTGGAAACACTTGATACCAGTATGCAGGCATTCAACACCGCAATGGGAACACTGTCTGCAAGTGTAAGTGAATTGAATACAAAGTCTTCCGCAGGTATCCAGTCTCTGTTAAATGGTTTTGCACAGCTTGACGCAAACAATGATGCACTTACAGGCGGTGCAGCGAAATTAAAGGAAAACAGCGCAGCTCTTACAAGTGGTGCAGCAGCACTTCAGTCCGGAGCAGATCAGTTAATCGAAGGACTGAATCAGTTAAGCACACAGCTGACCGCAGGAGCAGGACAGCTTGCAGCAAACAGCCAGACCTTACGTGATGGTGCCGCTAGCTTAAAGAGTGGTATCGACACAGTGAAGGGTGGAACCGATAGCTTAAAGAGCGGAACCGACAGCTTAAAGAGCGGAACCGACAGCTTAAAGAGCGGAACCGACAGTTTAAAGAGCGGAACCGATAGCTTAAAGACAGGTGCCGACAGCTTAAAGAGCGGTATCGATAGTGCAAAGAGTGGTATTGATACCTTAAAGAGCGGAACCGATAGCTTAAAGACAGGAACCGATACTTTAAAGGCCGGTGCAGGTACATTAAGAAGCGGTGCGGATTCTCTGAAGTCCGGTACAAGCGCACTGAGCAGCGGTGCAGATACCTTAAAGAGTGGAACTGATGATTTAAGAAAGGGAACACTCGACTTAAAGAGCGGTACCAAGACCTTAGCAGACGGCGTTGACGATCTGAAGGATGGTGCAGATACCTTATCGGATGCAAGTGATGATGTAGTAGACGGAATCAGTGAGCTGAAGGATGGTTCTGAGGAACTCAAGGACGGTATGCAGGAGTTCTACGATGAAGGAATCAGCAAGATCAAGAATCTGGCAGACGATGACTTAACCGTTCTTCTTGACCGCTTAAAGGCTCTGACCTCCGATGAAGTTGTATATGATACCTACAGCGGCAGAAGCGACGGCATGGATGGTTCTGTAAAGTTCATCATCGAGACAGATGAGATCGAGGCAGAAACGACAGAGGAATAAAAGAAAACCATAACACCTCATATTTTTAGAAGAAACCGAACTACGGACATTTGCCCGAGGTTCGGTTTCTTTTTTGCAGTTGACGTGAGAAAGCAGGAAGTGATAAAATGATTGCGTTTGGAGGTAAAAAAGTATTAGCTGTGGAATGGCTCAAGAAGGGAGATACAAACGATGAAGAAAAAACCGTTAATCGGCATTTTGCCATTATATGATCTCGAAAAGAAAAGCTACTGGATGCTTCCGGGGTATATGAAAGGAATCGAGGAGGCAGGCGGCCTTCCGGTAATGCTTCCGTTAACATCCGATCCGGATGAAATTCGTCAATTATCAGAAGAGATGGATGGTTATCTTTTTTCAGGAGGACCAGACATTGAGCCGTCGCTGTACGGGGAGGAAAAACGTCCGGCATGCGATGTATGCTGTGATCTGCGCGATGCGATGGAGATTCCATTGTTTCATGCTGTATACGAAAAGGATAAGCCGATACTTGGCATCTGCCGCGGCATTCAGCTGATCAATACGGCACTTGGCGGAACACTGTATCAGGATCTTCCAAGTGAGCATCCGTCCGATACGGTGCATCGCCAGACGATACCGCCTGAAAATCCGACGCACTCAGTAACGCTTATCGCAGATACACCGCTTCGCAAGGTGATCGGTTCTGATACGATGATGGTAAACAGCTGTCACCATCAGGCGGTGAAAACACTTGGAAAAGGCTTATGCGTGATGGGCGTGTCTGAGGATGGAATTATTGAGTCCGTCTATGCACCGGAAAAATATTTTGTGCAGGCTGTGCAGTGGCATCCGGAATCCATGCATCATGTCGATGAAAACAGCCGCAAGCTTTTGAGACATTTTGTAAAGGCATGTGAGGAACAGATGCAAAGCCCGGTTGAGTAGGGAAAAAGAAAATCATATTGAGAGCTGCCGATACCGGCAGTTCTTTTTTTCTTTACATTTCGTGCTTTTTTGTAAATTGTATTTGGGTGAGGTTCTGTTAAAATAATCGTAACCATTCAGAACACCATTCGCAAAATTGCTTCTGCGAGGCAACCGCATTTTCAATGCGCCCATTTTGCATGGCTCTGAATCGTTACAAATAATCACAGTTCATGATATCGGGGTATGAAAATGCATCTCGACAAAAATCATGACTGCAATGGTAAGAAAGAACAGAGGACGGATATGACAGGAACAATCATAGGAACAGGTGCCTGCAGTGCATCGCATGTGATGGAAAATGACGATCTGGCACAGCTTGCAGATACAAGTGATGCATGGATTACAGAGCGCACAGGCATTAAGCGAAGACATATCGCAGAAGACGAGACTGTCTCCTCCATGGCAATCGAAGCGGCGAAGGCGGCACTTTTGGATGCAGGCATTTTAGCTGAGAACATCGGACTGATCATTGTGTCTACGATGACGCCGGATAGCATTATGCCATGCACAGCATGCCTTGTGCAGGAGGCAATACATGCCACGAATGCGATCTGTTTTGATTTGAACGCAGCATGCAGCGGCTTTGTGGGTGCATTTGCCACGGCACGTGCTTATATTTCAAGCGGATTCGTTCGCTATGCACTTATCATTGGAAGTGAAGTGCTGTCCAATGTGGTGGATTGGAGTGACAGAAGCAGCTGCATCTTATTTGGCGATGGTGCAGGGGCTGTCGTGTTAGGAACGCCCGAAAATAGTGACGGCAAAAGTCTGACAGATTGTTCGTGCAGTTCATGGACTCCGGTTCTCCATGCAGATGGAAGTCTGTCACAGGCACTTACATTAAAGAGTCGTCATGATGCAAATGGTTTGTTTGAAAAGCGGTATCCGGATTGGAGCAGCCGCGGCTATTTTATCAGAATGGATGGAAGAGCTGTTTTCCAATTTGCAATTCGTAAAGTGCCGGAAGTGATTGGTGAACTTCTCGAAAAAAATAGTTTAAATAAAGAAGATATCACATTTTATGTTCTTCATCAGGCAAACAGCCGGATCATAGAGGCAGTCGCAAAACGTATGGAGGAACCGATTGAAAAATTTCCGATTAATTTAGATGAATATGGAAATACTTCATCGGCATCCATACCGATTCTTCTTGATGAGATGAATAAGAAAAATTGCCTTCATGCAGGTGAAAAAATTATCATAGCAGGCTTTGGCGGAGGCTTGACATGGGGTGCAGATGTGATTACCTGGACAAGAAAGCATAAATAAAGGAGAGAGAAAACATGTTTGAAGAAATCAAGAAAATCGTAGCAGAAAACTTAGGAGTAGAGGAAGACAGCATCACAATGGAATCATCCTTCAAGGATGATTTAAAGGCCGATTCCCTTGACCTGTTTGAGATGGTAATGGCACTTGAGGAAGCCTATGGGATTGAGATTCCAACTGATGATCTGGGGCAGCTTGAAACTGTTGCCGACGTAATTTCTTACATTGAAAGTCACAAAGAATAATGCTTAGTGAAAATGTTTGCTTGGATATGCAATGAATATTCAACCGAATCAAGCAGCGAAGCAGATTGCGAATATCTGCTTGACGAAAGAGTGCAGAAGCACATTGTAAGGAATCGGAAAGAGAAGGCAGGAAAAAAGGATGCAGACAGAAGTAACCAGATTGCTGGGAATAGAGGCTCCGATCATTCAGGGTGGAATGGCATGGGTCGCAGAACATAAGCTTGCAGCAGCCGTATCAAAGGCTGGCGGACTGGGAATTATCGGTGCCGCAAATGCACCGGCTGAGTGGGTCAGAGAACAGATTCGTCTGACAAAGCAGCTGACAGATAAGCCGTTTGGCGTGAATGTAATGCTGATGAGCCCATATGCGGCAGAAGTAGCACAGGTGATTGCACAGGAAGGCGTCAGTGTAGTGACGACGGGTGCCGGGAATCCGGAACGCTTCATGGAACTTTGGAAATCAAAGAAAATTAAGGTAATTCCGGTAATTGCGTCTGTGGCACTGGCAAAGCGAATGGAGCGCGCAGGTGCAGATGCCATTGTTGCAGAAGGCTGTGAATCAGGAGGTCACATTGGCGAGAGTACCACGATGACACTTGTTCCGCAGGTGGCAGATGCCGTAACGATTCCTGTCATTGCGGCAGGCGGTATTGCGGATGGCAGAGGCATGGCAGCAGCCTTTATGCTGGGCGCAAGCGGTATTCAGATGGGTACTCGTTTTGTTGCAACAAAGGAATGTCAGGTTCATCAAAATTATAAGGACAAAATCGTAAAGGCAAGAGACATCGACACCAAAGTCACAGGGCGAAGCACCGGTCATCCGGTTCGCGCGCTGCGAAATGAGATGACAAAGCAGTATCTGGAATTGGAAAAGCAGGGCGCAGACTTCGAGAAGCTGGAAAATCTGACATTGGGCGGTCTTAGAAGAGCAGTTGTCGATGGCGATGTCAGGACAGGAAGCGTCATGTCCGGACAGATTGCAGGAATGATTCAGGATGAACTGACATGCCGCGAGGTCATTGAACGCACCATAAGCAAGGCCGAACAGCTGTTAAGCGGAAAAAAATAAAATGCGGGCAGCGAAAACGGTGAAATGAGAAAAGTGAAGCGAGGAAAGGAAACAGTATGGGTGTAGAGCATATAGGAATGGAGCGCACAGATATAGGAAAAATCGCATTTCTCTTTCCGGGGCAGGGTGCGCAGAAGGCTGGAATGGGAAAAGACTTCTATGAAAATAGTGAAATTGCACGAGAGTTTTTTGATCAGATGCAAAGCGTTCTTGACTTTGATTTAAAGAAAATGTGCTTTGATAAAATGGATGCACTGAATCTGACCGAGTACACGCAGCCATGTATGGTGAGCGTCTGCCTTGCAATGGTGCAGGAACTCGAAAAGCGCGGCATTTATCCGGATATGACAGTCGGATTAAGTCTGGGCGAGTATGCAGCCGTGGCTGCGGCAGGCGGCATGAAGATGATGGATGCCGTAAAGCTGGTGCGCCGCAGAGGCATATTGATGCAAAGCACTGTTCCCAAAGGAATGGGAGCGATGGCAGCTGTTCTTGGATTAGATACGAAAAAAATAGAAGAAATTCTGGAAGACTTTTCACATGTTTGGATCGCAAATTATAATTGTCCGGGGCAGATAGTCATCACCGGATTGATTGAAGAAATGCAAAAGGCAAGTCAAGTGTTAAAAGAAGCCGGTGCAAAGCGTATTGTGATGCTGAAGGTCAGTGGATCATTCCACTCGCCGCTGTTAAAACCGGCAGGAGAAGCATTATTTAAAGAAATGGAATCGATTCCATTCTCTCCATTGACTGTTCCCTACGTGGCAAATGCCACCGCAGAGCTTGTGACAGACAGCACACAGATCAGACCACTTTTCGCGAAGGGAATTTCTTCTTCAGTGCGCTGGCAGCAGAGTATCGAAACAATGCTTGAAAATGGTGTCGATACATTTATTGAGATTGGACCGGGCAATACACTTGCAGGTTTTATGAGAAGAATTGCACCACAGGCAGCCGTATACAATGTCTCCTCGTGGGAGGATGCTGCTGCACTTGAGAGAAAGCTGTCAGAGAGAAATGTTTGCAGCGCACACGGAACATGCGGTTTTGTGAACAGAAACAAATGTTCACGTTCACGCTACGAGGTAAAATATGAGTGATAAGTTAAAGAAAAAAATTGCAATTGTAACAGGGGCATCCCGTGGAATCGGAAGAGCCATTGCAAAGGAGCTTGCGATGCAGGGCGCATTTGTAATTGTCAATTACAATGGTTCCAAGCAGGCAGCATATGAAACCGTGTCTGAAATTACGCAGGCAGGCGGCAATGCCGTGAGTATTTCGTGCAATGTGGCAGACGCAGCAGCATGTGAAGCCTTTATCAATACGGTCATCTGTGAATATGGCCGGATCGATATCTTAGTCAACAATGCCGGAATCGTGCGCGACAATCTTTTAATGCGCATCTCAGAGGCGGATTTTGACGCAGTAATTGACACAAATTTAAAGGGAACATTTCTGACAATGCATTATGCAGCGCGCCCGATGCTGCGCCAGAGAAACGGACGAATCATCAATATTTCTTCCGTAGTGGGCATTTTGGGAAATGCAGGACAGGCAAATTATGCAGCTTCAAAAGCAGGCATCATTGGTTTGACAAAATCAGCAGCAAAGGAGCTTGCTTCGCGCGGCATTACCGTAAACGCGGTAGCACCGGGCTTTATCGAGACGGATATGACGAAAAAATTAAGTGAATCAGTGAGAAATCAGATCCTCAGTCAGATCCCGGCCGGCAAATTCGGGCAGCCGGAGGATGTCGCAAAAACGGTAGCTTTTTTGACATCGGACGAAGCATCTTATATCACCGGGCAGGTCATCCGGGTCGATGGTGGAATGTAATATATAGTTCACGGCCATTACACTTGGCAAAGCCCTAAGGTGAATGTGCTTTACGAGACGGGACGTTGTAGCGGGCCCGTTGTCAAAATACACTTACGTTGAAA
>CAVCXB010000042.1:0-23174 GCA_963605535.1 Wujia chipingensis | reverse complement strand
CAAAATACGTGCCTTCATGATAGCGAATGGCAGGTGCCCACACGCCGCAGCCGTGGACTGGCTTATTATAGCGCTCGCCCGGCACCTTCGGCAAAATGTAATTGACTACCTTCCAGTTGACCAGATCTTTTGAGTGAAGTACCGGAAGACCCGGTGCATTGCAAAAGCTTGATGCAATCATAAAATAATCCTCGCCTACACGGCACGCATCTGGATCGGAGTAATCCGCATAGAGGATTGGGTTTTTGTACATTCCATTTCCCAGATCTGCATTCCACATCTTTGTTTCCATAAAGTTTATTCCTTCCTCATTTCATTAATTCTTCGTCAGTCAATTTTTAAGAGAACGCTCAGCAGTCTCTTTACGCTGCACTCCATCGTCTCTCTCTTTAGCAGCCCCTTATGTAATGCTTCTAAGAGATTTTCCGGATTGCCGCTTGCCATCTTGATATCATTGCCAGCATTGACTTCCTTGTAATGCTCGCCCATTGTCCACCAGTCGGTTGTGACAACGCCATCAAAGCCCCACTCATCACGCAGAAGCTTTTCCAACAGATCATGATTTTCAGATGCACGATAATCGTTTACGATGTTGTAGGAGGACATGATGCACCACGGCTTTGCCTCCTTTACGATGCGCTCGAATGCCTTTAAATAAATCTGTCTTGCAGCACGCTCAGATACTCTGGAGTTGGAATCCTTACGGTTCGTCTCCTTGTTGTTCAGCGCAAAGTGCTTTACTGTTGCCGCAATGTGCTGAGACTGGATACCGCGAACCATCGCGCCCGCCTGCTTTGCAACCAGATACGGATCCTCGGAATAATACTCAAAGTTGCGTCCGCACATCGGAGTACGATGAATGTTGATCGCCGGGGTTAACCAGATTGCAATGTTATTTTCCTTTACTTCCTTGGCTCCTGCCTCACCGACTGCATAGACGATATCTGGATTCCATGTGCAGGCAAGAAGAGTTGCGCACGGCCATGCGGTTGTGCAAACGCCGCACTCTGGCTGAATACGAAGTCCGGCCGGACCATCCGCTGTCATGAAATTCGGAATGCCGCACTCTGGCAGATTGCCAAAGCCAAAGGTGTTTGCTGCGCCCGTGTTTGGCTGGCCTCCCAGAAGATGTGCCAACTCCTCGTCACTTAACTGTGCCACAAATTCATCCATAGTCACAGTGCCATCTGCCACCTGATCAAATTGCATACGCCAGTCTTTCTTGTTCCACAGGCACCATCCCTTATATGCACGCGCATCTGGCGACACGCCGTCTAAGCGCAGCTTTTCTTCCTTAGACATGAGGTCATCACTGTCTGGATCATGAGCCGGCTTTGTCGAAAGTTCTTCAAAGCTGCCATCGGCGCGCATACGCTTCTTTAATGAACTCGGTGCCAGACACTCACTAAGCTGCTCGGTCACTCTCATATCATCTTCCGTATGGATAAAGCCAAGCTCCTCGGTTGCTCTCACGGATATTCCAAGATAGAAACGATACTCGCCCTGTTCCAGCACATATGCGGACTTATATAACACACCAAGATCATCATAAGATGCCAGATCCTCGATCTTGCAAGTTAAGGTCAGCAACTGATTCTCGCCTGGCTGCAGCAGCCTTGTCTTTGCGTAGGCAAGAAGAATCTTGGACGGCTTGTCAAGCATACCTTCCGGTGCGCTGCCGTAGAGCTGTAAGACTTCTTTTCCAGCCTTGTCTCCTGTATTTGTCATCTCTGCACGCACCGTAATCGTGCCATCGTCTGTCTCATCAACCGACTCCAATTCCCACTTAAAGGTGGTGTAGGAAAGGCCATATCCAAATGGATAGACTACCTTTTCTGCGGCACCCGGAATGGTCTCAAAATAGCGATAGCCGACATAAATATCATCGGTATAGTCCACGTAATCCTGTGATTCATGGAAGTTGTAGGAGGATGGATAATCCTCAAGTGTCCTTGCAAAGGTATCGGCTAACTTTCCAGATGGATTGCCAATGCCGCACAGAAGCTCGGCTGCCGCAGCACCGCCTTCCATGCCGCCCTGCCATGCCATTAAAACAGACTGAATCTGTGGATCCTCAGCAAACCATTTGGTATCAACGACACCGCCGACATTCAATACGACTGCCACCTTCGGGAATGCTGCCTTTACCGTGTCAACCATGCGCTGCTCAGCATCGGATAAATAGAAATCGCCTCGCTCAAAAACCTTCTGCGCAGCCTTCCACATCGGTTCACCAGACTCGACGCCATTATCATAACTGCTGGTTCGATCCCAGCCCTCGCCTGAGAAACGACAAATGGTAATCAGCGCCGTGTCGGTGTAGGCTCTTGCTTTCTTTAACAGATCAGCCGGAACCTCTGGCTCCACGGTCATGCCCGGTGCTGTGCCTGCTTCGTACTGGTCACGCACATTTTTGCAATAAAAGTTTGATAGTCCTTCATATACACTCACATAATCGCTAAGCGCCTTTAAACCTGCATCAAGGCTCACAGTATAGGAAACGGTAACGTCACCGCTTCCGCCGCCACCTTTTACATAATCAGCACTTGCCTTTCCAAATACGGCAAGTCTGGTGCCCTTCTCAAATGGAAGCAAATTGCTTTCATTTTTTAATAAAACCATACCTTCCTTTGCTGCCTGCTTTGACAGCTCGGTATGTGCCTTGCTTGCTGTTACCTTCTGGCCGTCTGCACCGAGTGGGGTGTTCGGCTGATATTTTACTCTCTGCCACTTCATGATATCATTCGCATCCTTTCTAATGGGAGATTTTCAGATCTCTTGATCTGAATTTTTGTGACTTTATTCTATCACAGAATGCTTCGACAAAACAACTCAAGTTTTGTTTTTTCTTATCCTATCTTTGTGGCAAAGTTGTTATTCATTGGATATCTGTGAACAAACACGAACGTTCCATACCATAGCCTGTAAGCAAAAAATACTGTCCTCAAAATCAAAAAACGCTCCCTTTGTAAGGAGCGTTTCATGGTATATCTTAATATTTTCTATTAATTAAGCTATTTTTACTCTGTATTGACGTCTAAGACTATTTAGTTCTTCGCCTCTGCCGTTGCTAGAAATTGGTTCATCTTTTCCACAAATTCTTCCACAGTCATATTCAAATCCTCGGCGGCTTCTTCCGTGGAAACCCGACCTTTTCTAACATACTTTATAGTTGTTTCAAGCTTACCTAAGTCAACACCCTTATCCTGCGCTTCCTCTTTCGCTTTATTAATCAATTCTCGTTCTGCCTGACACACATCAACCACCTCCACTCCTTCTGGAATATCAAATTTAGAACCTGTGATTACCTTAATTACTTTTGCTGCACCAACTTCAAGATGCTTCAAACGTTCCTCAGATTGTAAGTATTTGCCTAGTTTTTCACCATCTTTAGAGTATTTGATAAATCGAAAAACTTCTCTAAGTGTAGATTGAAACTTTCCCATCTCTTCTGTTGTCATTTGCGCCGGTTCAAGCAAGTTTATCTTATAATCTGGCACATAGGAAAGAATCTGCTTATCAGTTGTAGCCATCATTTCTCTTAAAGACATCGGCCCATCCCACTTACTATCACCGAAATGAATTACCAGTGTAATTACCGGTGTTAGTCTGTCCTCTTTATATATGCCAGATAAAAACTCTTCTGACTTTGGTTTCTTTCCCGGATGCTCCGAAGCCCAAACTTTTCTGTGTTTTCTTGCGAGATCCGTTACCTGTCTACCATATTGAAGCACATCATATACAATATTCTTTACTGGCATCGCATAATTGATATCGGTCTGATTTTCTACACCTAAAATCATATATGTTGCTTTATCATTATACATAACTGTTGTAGATTTCAGCGCATCTCTGTATTTCTGTTCCGATTCAGTTTGCATCCCCTTATTATCATCGTTATAGTACGGTACAACTAGTTCCGTGGAGTCCATCTCGACAAGACTCTTCGGATCAATGACAGCTTCTCCGCCATACAGAAAATAGTTAAATGCATCTGCAAATACAATATTATCCCTCATATAATCTTTTGTAACGCTGTCTTTCAACCCCATCAGACTCACCACCTTTCTCGTAGAAACACATACCCTACTTCTATTGTGCTTTCATGTTATCATAAAGCCTTTTTTTTATCAAGCAATCCACTATAAACTTTCCGGTAGTTTTTCGACTTCATCTCGCATATTTCAATCTTATACTAGTATCGAGTCGATACATCCTTTATCGCTCAAATCCCCCAAAAGTGGAATTTTTTTCTCGTCAAAGCTGTTGCATTATACAAAAAGCAGCCCCTGACCCATTTCTGAATCAGAAGCCGCTTATTGCACTTATCTACTTCACTTATTTACTTGTTATAGGTAGCGATAATATCTTCCAATGGCTCAACCTTTTCCAGCTCATCCATCATTCGGTTATAGCCCAGACGGTCAAGCTCTGCCAGATAGTCATCCCATGTTGCATCGACATCAATCTGTCCCAAAATTGCCTGTGTTCTATAGTTGGACACATATGCATCCAGATCTCCGCTGATTTCCTGATAAATCTGAGAATAGTCCGTTACATTCGCAAGATCTTCTTTGTAGTCTCTCTTTAAATACTGCATCCAGCTTCCCTGATCAGATGCACACCAATACTTGCTTCCAGTCATGAACAAAGGCTCCTCGCCTGTCCATCTGGATACATCTGTATCTTGACCAAACTGTCCAAATGTCCATGTTCCCTTATCTCCTGAAGCCAATGTATTAATCTTAACTGGCATTGTCTGCTCTTCATTCCAATTCCAATCCACACCCTCTTCGCCGTAGAACAAGGATGCATGTGTTGTCTGATCTCCTGCTCCAAACAAAGTATAATCAAGGAACTGTAAGATCTTTGCCAGTTTCTCGTCATCTACCTTTGCACTTACGTAAAAGGTACCATATGCCGGAGACTCGTTTGTAAGTCCCTGCACAGTTCCGCCATCTGGTTTAATACCTGGCGTTACCAGAATCTTTGCATCTGGATTTGCGCTTAAAATTGTGAGCGGCGGTCTATCTACTGCCCAGCTGTTTAAGGAATTGGTAGATGTGATCCAGTATCCGGCCATGTTTGTATTTACCTTATCCCACGCAACTGTTCTGTCACCAGTAATGATCTCTGGATCAATCAGACCATCTGCATACAGCTCAGCAAAGCCTTTCAGATAATCCTTATAAGCATCCAGTGCATAGGCCTGCTCTGCTCTTCCATTCTGCTCATTAATCTTCTCATGGAAACCAAATGCGGAGAAGAACTGGCCTACTGCCAGATTCGGACCGGTTGCACCAACTGTATCATTTTGGCCATCTCCATCCGGGTCATCATTTACGAATGCTTCCATAATCTCACGGAATTTACTAAGTTCAATTCCATCCTTTGCAACATAAATTCGATCATCTACCTGCTCAACATCTACACCAAGATCAATTCCTAAATTTTCAATCCAATCATAGCGATAAAAATCACATGGCAGATAATAATTTACAAACTGGAAAGTAATACCTGCAAGATAACGGAATTCCTCTTTGTTCTCTGGATTTAATGCCTTCTCATAGATCAGCGGATACTTATCATACAGCTCAATCAGTCTTGGGCAGTTTTCCTCTACTAAACTACGCGGAATTGTACGTACAAGTTCCTGCTCATACATCCAGCTTGGCTCCTTATCCAACCATGCGCAGTCTGGCATCTGGTCAGAAGCTAACAGCAAATCAATCGTGTCGGAAGTTTCTGCTTTTACTACAGTGATATCCACATCCAGGGCATCCTCAATCATTTTCTCGCAGTAAGAACCATCCTCATAGTCTGCCTGACACCAGTAACCTGTGTAACTGATTTCTGTTCTCTCCCCATCATTCTTTGCTGCTTCTGCATTGATAGATGGCATTAATGATGCCATCATAGTCCCTGCAAGAAATGCTCCCATTGCTCTTCTTCTCATTAAAAAGTTCCTCCTTTTATTGAATTATCTTTATTACTCTTTATCTTTATTGCTCTTTTTCATTAGCTGCAAATACTTGTGTCAACTGTTCTTTTTCTACTCGGCGTATTACAGTTCTTGCAAGGCAGCTTCCGTCCTCCTGCCCGCCTGCGCAATACGCAAGCAGCATTGCATCTTCTGTAAAATGAATGGCGCAGTAGCAATATCCACGGCTTTCTTCCACCTCAAACGCGATTGGCTCTGAAAATGTTCTTGCATTATCCGTACTTCTCGCAAGAACAAATGGGCTTCTTCCACCATCAAAAAATTTCTCATTGATCGTGCGTCCGTTATACTCTGGTATCGGGTTCCAGACTGCATAAATCGTATTGTCTGCATCCCGTTTCATGCTGAGTGGACTACACGGGCCAGTAAAGCGTGAAGGTTCTGCCGCGGTCCATGTCACGCCATTGTCATGGGAAAACATCTCATATTGTCTTCCAAGATCGGTTCTAGCCCAACCCCACAAATACCCCGGATACAATTCCAGTATACCCGGCTCCTGCAAGCCAGACTTACAATATGTACTTTGCGAAATGCTACATTTTGTATCAGACTGCGCCCATGTTTTTCCATCATCGTCGGAGTAAAAGAATACCGTATCGGATCTGCTGTCAAAGTATCCCTCTGTCGTGGCATGACGCGCTGCCGGAATCACAATACGTCCATCCGCAAGTCTTGTTACGCGGTCATTGTTTACCACAAAGAAGCCATCATATGGCATACACAATACCCGCTCTTTCCAAGTTCTTCCACCATCCGCTGACCGACGAAGATACATTCTTAGCTGCGTGTAGGTATGTCTTACCAGGTAAAACAATCCCAATTCTCCATCTGCCATTTCAAGGAATGACAATGACATGATATTCACAGCATCCTCACCCTCACAGGTTAAGATCGTTTCTGGTGTACCAAAGCTTTTTCCACCATCATCAGAACGTATGATACAGATATCAGACGTTGCCGCATCCGCATTGCTTTTTCCCTTGAATCGGCTGTATGCAAAAATGAGTGATCCATCTGGAAGCGAATAAAATGCACCTTCGCTGTTTCTAGGATTGTCATGTGCAAAATCTGGTCTGATGTCTAATACAACTTCTCCTAATTCCACTGATTTCATAATTATTGTATCCTTCCTCTTATTCAATCCCTTATTTTCCCCTGAATTCCCTTATCACCTTGTAAGTTAAATATCATTTGAAATCATTGCATCAAATTTTATCTTAGCCTTTTATATCTTAGCCCTTTACTGCACCAACCATAATACCCTGTACAAAATACTTCTGTACAAATGGATAAATGATAACGATTGGAAGCACTACAAGGATTGTCGTTGCTGCCTTTACTGTATCTGGATTCATATCTACGGTCTGTCCCATCGCCTCAAGCGAATAGGTTGCTCCTGATTTCTGATTCATACTGTCTAACATTCGTCTTAACATATACTGGAGTGTCATCAGGTTCTTATTTCCTCTAGTATATACCATGTTGTCAAACCACGAGTTCCACTGTGCAACCACCTGCCACAATGCAACTGTTGCGATAACTGGCTTTGACAGCGGCATAATAATGGATGCAAAAATTCGAAAATACGAAGCACCGTCAATACTAGCTGCCTCCTCCATACCTTTATCAATCGAGAAAAAGTAATTTCGAATGATAATGCAATCAAAAATGGAGAATGCACTCGGCAATACATAAACAAAGAAGTTGTCAATCAGTCCAAGATTTCGAATATTTAAATAAATCGGAATCATACCTGCACTTACAAACATCGGGATCAAAAGAATTACTGTAATTAGCTTAATAAACGGCATGTGGCTTCTTGTCAATGTGTACGCTGCCATACAGCAAACAAGCAAATGAATCACCGTTCCAACAACTGTTCTTAAGATTGACATTCCCAATGCACTAATGATATCGCCATCCTGAAAGCAATATTCATATGCCGCTGTTGTCCATACCTTCGGGAAAAGATTCATGTGCATGTAGGAAATATCCTGAGCTCTTGAAAATGATCTTACAACCATATCCCAGAACGGAAGCAGGATTGTAATGCAGAACAGCACCATAAAGGTAATATTCACAAAGTCAAATATGTGACTTCCAACGGATGTTTTATACTTAACAGGACCAGCCACTGCTTCTTTTTTTCTCATATCAATACCCATCTCCTTCCATTAAATAATCTTGTATTCTGGGTTTGTTTTTCTTGCAAACCAGTTTGCCAAAAGCACCAGTGCAAGGCTGACAACATTTTGGAACAAGCCAATTGCGGTTGAAAAATCGTAGCGGCTCTCAACCATACCTTTTCGGTATACATATGTTGCAATAACATCTGCGGTCTGATAGGTGGCATCGTTATACAGATTATAGATCGGATCAAAGCCTACATTGATCAAGCTTCCGATCTGAAGAATTAACATGGTACACATGGTCGGCAGCATTGCCGGAAGTGTAATGTGAAGAACCTTCTTAAATCGGTTTGCTCCATCTATGGATGCCGCCTCGTACAGTGAAGTATCAATTCCAGCAATCGTTGCCAGATAAATAACAATACTGTAACCTGTTGTCTTCCACAAGTTCGTTATCAGGTAAATCGGAACAAATGCCTTTTGATTTGCCATAAAAAATTCTGGTTTGTCTAAGATTCCAAGATTTACCAACACGGCATTTACGACACCACTTGTCGGAGAAAGGATCTGATACACAAATGTTCCCACAACAACCCATGATAAAAAGTGCGGCATATAAGTAATGGTCTGAATAACTTTTTTGAATCGTGCACTTCTTAACTCATTTACCAACAGGGTAAAAACAATCGTGACTGGAAAGGTTGTTAAAAGTGTCAAAATACTGATTTTCAAAGTATTGCTCAATACACGATAAAAATTCGGATCGGAAAACAATGTCTTGAAATGCTTGAGTCCTACCCATTCACTTCCTGCAATTCCACGCGCCATCTTGTAATTCTTAAATGCAATCACGATGCCGCCCATCGGCATGTAATTGAACAAGATCACACAAACGATTGCTGGTAAAACGAACAGATAAAACGGCAAATATTGCTTCATCTGTTGTAACAACGATTTTTGATTCATTTTATCGCTCCCTTCTTTTCATTTGATATTCCCTGAAATGATAGAATGCGCCAAGCATTCCTGCATCATTTTCGTGCTCTGCCATGCAAATTGTAGTATGATCATAAATGTGCGGAATCAGATACTTTTTTAGGGCTTGTTTGATACGCGGTTTTACGTACGCTTCCTGTGCCATGATTCCTCCTCCCAAAATCACCATCTCGGGATTGATCGCATAGCACAAATTCGCAATTCCCATCGCCAGAATATCAATCTGCTTTTCTAACTCTTCGCAGCAGATGACATCCCCACTCTTTGCCGCCTCAAAGATCTGAATTCCTTCCCATTTTGAATCGTACTGACCAGATTGCAGTTTTCTCTTTGTGACCGCTTCGCACAGCGCACTTGCTGCGGCAGCCTTCTGAAATTCACCCTGCGGCATATGCAGATAACCAATTTCACAGGCGCTGTTGCAAAAGCCATGAAACACCTTTTTATCAATAACAAGGCATCCTCCGATTCCTGTGCCGATTGTCAGGCATAAATTGATCTTGCTGTCTTTTCCTGCGCCAGAAATGCTCTCTGCTAATCCCGCACACTTCACATCATTTTCGATTTCGCATGGAAGCAAAAATTTTGTTTCCAGCTGCTTATAATTGATTCCTTTATACCCTGGAATCGCATCTGAGGCATGCAGGATCGTTCCCGTATCCGGGTCAACAATCCCCGCTGTGGAAATGCAAATGCCATCGCATTTACTTTCTTGCATACATTTTTCAACCAGCTCTGTTACCTGCTGAAAAACGGCTGCTCCGCCCTCATTTGCTTTTGTTCTCACCTTTTCTTTTTTTAAAAAGACTTCATTCTCTGCAAGAATTCCATACTTGATAAAAGTTCCGCCTACATCAAGGCATATAAAATTTTTCTTCATCATTTCATTCGTTCACTCATATTTTCGCGTAGCGCTCAATCGCCTCGTTGATCTTTGTCACTGCACAGTCAACCACGCGCTGATCGTCCTCTATGAGAGATGGCATCGGCTCGCGCACCCCACCGAGAGCTAAATTTTCTCGTTTTCTGAGAACCTCTTTGATAACCGCATACATGCTTCCATGCGCCGCGCACAAAACATCAATGATCTCATTTACACAGTACTGGATTTTTGTTGCCTCCTGCGCATGACCTGTTCGAATTAGTTCATCCATCTTTAAAAATAACTCTGGCATTGCACCGTAAGTTCCGCCGATAGCACCCTCTGCGCCCATCAAACGGCCTCCGACAAACTGCTCATCCGGTCCGTTAAAGACAATGTAATCTTTGCCGCCGAGCCCTTTAAAAATCTGAATATCCTGCACCGGCATGGAAGAATTCTTTACACCAATTACATTCGGATTCTTTTTCATTGTCTGAAACAGCGATGGTGTCAGCTCAACGCCAGCCAGCTGTGGAATGTTATAGATTACAAAATCCGTATTTGGTGCCGCACTGCTGATCTGATTCCAATATTGCGCAATCGCATATTCTGGAAGATGAAAATAAATCGGTGGAATTGCCGCGATGGCATCTACGCCTAACGACTCCGCATGTCTGGCAAGCTCCATGCTGTCTTTTGTATTGTTGCATGCCACATGAACAATTACGGTCATTTTACCGCCAACAGCCTTCATGACATGCTCTAAGATTTTCTTGCGCTCCTCGACGCTTAAATAAATGCATTCTCCTGAAGAACCATTTACGTAAATGCCCTTGACACCTTTGTTCAGAAAATAGGTTGCAAGTGCTTCGGTGCGCTCCCCGCTCACCTCTCCATTTTCCTCATAACAGGCATAAAATGCTGGAATCACACCCTTATACTTTTCCAACTCTCTCATATTTCGTTTTTCCTTTCCTGTAAACGTATTACATCTGTTCAATTTACTGCTCTACTGAATTTACCGATTCTACTGAATTGACTGCATCTGCATAACTCTTTGTGATTAACTGCGGTCGTGTAATGCTGCTTCCTACCACAACTGCGTAGCAGCCAAGTTCAATCACACGCTTTGCCTTTTCCGGTGAATTGATATTTCCCTCTGCAATGACCGGATGTGTTACCGTTTCCAATATCGTTCGGATAATCTCAAAATCATTTGCCTCGATTTTCAAGCCCTTACTCTGCGCTGTGTAACCCACCATCGTCGTTCCGATAAAATCAAATCCCAGCTGATCGGCATACACGGCCTCTTCAATCGTCGAACAGTCCGCCATCAGCTTTTGCTCTGGATATTTTTCTTTCACTGCCTTGAAAAAAGCACTCAGACTAACTCCCTGCGGCCTTGCAGCACCCGTTGCATCCACTGCTATAATTTCAGGTTCAATTTCCATCAGCTCATCGACTTCCGCCATTGTTGACGTAATGTATACGCCGCAGTCTGGATAATTTCGCTTTACGATTCCAATGATTGGAAGATCGACTTGCTCTTTTATCTCAGCAATATCCGCTTTCGTGTTGGCACGGATTCCACCAGCGCCTCCCTGCTTGGCAGCTAACGCCATCCTTCCCATGATAAAGGATGAATGAAGCGGTTCCTCTGGCAATGCCTGACAGGAAACAATCAGTTTTCCCTGCAATGCCTTTATTTTTGCTTCTCTTTCATTCGATTCATTTGACATGCTTTCATCTCGTTACAAAACGTCACCTACGTTTCTGTCTGTAACACTCTCCTTCCCTCAAAAATCATTCCGTAGATTCTGTATTTATAATAGTCCAGCTAGCCGCTTAACTCCATTTCCGTCGTTTACTTCATTTTGTCCTATATTTTCCATTTTCCCAAAAGAAAAAGGAACCGCACCCGCGCGGTTCCAAAACTTGTAAAACCTTTTCTATTTTATGTATTATATTTACCAAACGTTTTATTTCTGCATCATTTTTGCATCATTTTCGTATTTCTGCATTCTTTCCCATTTCTGCATCATTTTTGCAATTGCTGTCGAATATCTGCTAAAATGTCCTGAAGCTGATAATAATCCAGTGCACTCTCAGGAAGTCTTCCAATTGTCGGGCTATCCTGAACCGTCTGCCAAGTACGGTACAGGCGTGTTTTTTTCTGAATTAACTCTTCCACTTTGACATTCGGATTTGATGGTATGTATCCGGCATCCACCAACAGCCTTTGCTGAACAGACTCACTCAACATATATTTTAAGAAACGAATACATGCCTCTTTTTGTTTTTCAGTTCCTGTATTGCACACCAGATAGCCCGGTGTAAAGGAAGACCAATTCGTCAGTTTTCCTGACTGTGATGGCAGTGCAGAATATTCGATTTTAATATCATGATTCATCAATGCCTCCTGCGAGACATCACCCACATAAATCGCACAATGTCCCATATTGATGCTTCGTATATTATCCTGCCAAGTAAAGGAATCGTCCTCTAACGGTACAAACTCGCTGAGCTTTTTTAACAGCGTAATTCCATTTTCGCTATCCCACCTCTCTGATCTGCCATCCGCCATATACGCTTCTATTAGGCATTTTAATGTCTCGCTGTCAAGATGAAGTGGCGCAATATCATATTTAATAGACTTTGCCCACTGGCTGATTTTCTCACAATCCTCCACAAGCTCCTCCCACGTCTGCGGCATCTGCTCAATCCCAGCATTTTCAAACATGTTGACATTATACCAATACCCATAAAAACGCACAACATCGGTCAGCGTGTACATTTTTCCATCTTCTGTGAGAAAACTGGAAAACAACTCATCAGCAATGCTGTCATTTAATTCCGTGTCCTCATTTATATATGGTAACAAATCGACAAGATCGTTTCGCTCCACAAGCAGCGGATACAAGGAATTAAATTCTTTTCCATTCATATAAATCAAATTCGGCATTCGCCCCGCCGTTACCATCTCTTTTACCTTTTCTTCCACTTTCTGCGAAGACGGCATTGAAATCATTTGCAGCTTAATATCTGGATTTTGGGCTTCAAACTCCGAATAAATTTGCCGAACCACCCGATCTGCGTCGGACATCGAACCGCAGCTATTTAAAAAAAGAATTTCTGTCTGATTCTTTTGTGCAGTGCTATCTGTCTCTATTCCACAGCCTGTCAATAAAAACATCATCCCCATAAAAAAAGCAATTCGTTTCATCCTCTTATCCATTTTATTCTTTCTTACTCTTATTTTTTCCTATTCTTTTTTCATCCTGCTTTCAAACTCTCTTGGCGAACACCCCTCATATTTTTTGAACAGTTTTGAAAAGTAAGCGGTGTCATCAAGACCAATTTCATAGCCGATCTCATACAGCTTTCGGTTTCCCTGTCGGATGTACTCTTTTGCCTTCTCAATTCGCATCCGATTGATCATATCAAAAAGATTTTCTCCTGTCTTTTGCTTATAAATACGACTCAGATAACTTTTATTCATATGAACTGCCTGTGCGATATCGCTTAAAACTAACTTTTCCGTAAGATGATCATTCACATACTGACGAATTTGAGAAATCATTTGCTCATTATATGAAAGTGGAATGTCCTCTGGCTCCACCTCTGCATTTCCCATAAATTCCTTTAACTTTTCATTCATAAGACGCTGCTGTTCTTTCTCCTCCAACACTGCCTGTACCCCCTTTAATTCTTTTGGCAAGTCCTCCAGCAAATTGCTTTTTAATACATATCCCCGAACACCATGACGGATTGCTTCCTGCGCATAGCCAAATTCAGCATATGCTGTCAAAAAAATGGTTGTAACCTCAGGATATTCCTGCTGAATAATTTTAGAAGCTTCCAAACCGCCCATGATCGGCATCTGAATATCCAAAATCACAAGATCTGGCTGTACCTTTGGAATATCCTCCAACAATACCTTTCCATTTCGATAACAGCCTTTCAGCTCATACCCCAACTCGTTCCATGGAATCAATTTTTCCAGTCCATCTCTTACAAAAGGCTCATCATCTGCAAGCATTACTTTCCACATAACTTCACTCTCCCTCTAGCATATCCTATCCTTATGAAACGGTACTCGCAGCACAACCTGCGTTCCCTCGCCTGGCTTGCTGTCGTAGTCCAGACCATACTCTTTTCCATACAAATTTTGAATCAGCCGGCGGATGTTCATAATACCGACTCTCGGATTTCTGTTTTCCTCGCTGTTCATATATTCTTCCATATTAAATCCAACGCCGTCGTCTGTCACCGTAACCAAAAGATCTGCACCGGCTTTTGTGATTTGCACACAAATGTGCCCCGGTTCGCCCTTCGGCTCAAGACCATGGATAACGGCATTTTCCACCAGCGGCTCTATGGATAATCTCGGAATGTAGCATTCCTTTAACGCCTCATCCTCCCATACAATTTCGTATGTGATGATATCCTTAAAACGCTCCCCCTGCAAATACAGATAGAATCCCACAATCTCCACTTCTTTGTCTGCCTGTATCTCAATTTCATTCTTGCGAAACAGTTTTCCCTGCATCAGCCCGGCAAACGCATTGACCATTTGATACAATTCTTCCTGCTGACTCATTTTGAGACGAATTGCGATTGCTGACAGCACATTAAAGAAAAAATGTGGATTGATCTGTGCCTGCAAATACTGCATCTTCATTTCCTGTGCAATCAGCTTTGTCTCATAAACCTCTTTAATCAAATGCTCTAATTTTGATGCCATCTCATTAAATGAGGTGCTGATCTGTTGAAGTTCCTCAATGTCATATTCCTCAAAGCGGGTCTCAAAATCGCCTGTTCCAAACCGATTTATCTTTTCAACCAGATTTCGCATCGGAACTGAAATCTTTTTGCCAAAATTTTGAATTACAATCATGATCACAAAAAATAACGAAAATGCAATAATCCATGCCATCTGAAAGACTGGACGCATTGTGAGATAAATTTTATTTTTCGGCACCATTATGTAGCTGGTCAATCCAAAGCCATTGTTTTTCGCTGAGAAATAATACGACTCGTTTCCAATCTTTACAAGTCCGCCGCTGCCATTTAACGCTTCGGATAACTCTTGTGGAATCCCAGTCCCTGCAAGTCGTCTTTTATCCTGCGTTTCAAATGTCCAATAGTATGTCTCATATTTTTTTAGCTGATCGTAAATTCTTTGAATACTGTCCAAATCAAAAATCACACAGCAGTAGCCAATTTCATACAAATCTTCATTGTAAATCGGAAAAATGCAGTCTAAGTCAGTTCCATTTTTCTGGTAATAAAATGAAACATCCTGTGTCAAATACACCGTCAGCTCATTTTTCAGATGCCATTCCATAAATTTATCCTCCGAATTTGTCATTGGATAAAAATGAGTTCCGATTCCCCTCTTATTCCCGTTATACACATACAAATCTTTGACAATCGGATACTCGCTGTCAATCAGATTACGATCTGCATAAAGATTTATTTTATTTTCAAGCGCTTCTTTTACGCTTGCCTCATCAATTTCTTTTTCGGATAAAAAATCAAAAATTAAATCACTGTCGTGTAGTGAGGCCATTCCTTCCTCAAGAAACAAAAGCTTCTCTGCAAACTGTTCCTGTATACTCGCCATGTAAAATTCCAAATCATCGCGTGCCGTTTTCGAAACTCGATGAAACACAGCAACAGATACACTTCCTCCCACAATGAACAGCGTAATGGTGCTTGTTATCATTACTAGTCTAGTTAATTCTCTGCGTAATGTTTTTTTCACACTTCTCTTCTCACCCTTCTTTCTATTTTTCTCTACACTCTGCTTCATGGCTTGACAAAAATATTTGAATCCCCTATGATGGCACCATGATATCAATGAAAGGAATTCAAAAATTAAATGGAAACCATGGAAACTTTTATCAGTGGAGACCGTCAATATGACTTTGTCTCCCAGTTTGACTACATCCGCGAGGCCGGAACCGCCAATGAAAAAAAAGCCGCCGAAACAATCCTTGCTACACTAAAAAAGGAAAATAGTGATGTGCAGATTCGCACGGAGGAATTTTCTTTTTTTGCTCCGAAAATCAAAACGTCCTTTTTTGAGGTGACGGCACCATATCATAAAGTTTATGAAGCATGCACCTTTGGTTTTTGTGCAAACACAAGCGAGGACGGACTGGAGGCCGATTTTGTCTATCTGGAAAATGCAGATGATATCAGCATGAAGCAGGCATCTGGAAAGATCGTGATGGTAAATGGCTATATCGGTCGTGCAATGCTCGAAAAGCTAGCAAAGGCTGGCGCACTCGGTTTTGTATCATTCTCTGGCACGCCGATTGATACCGGAAAGAAACGACTGCCTGCGAGCAAAAATCTTGGGCAATCTGATCGTCTTGCCGCGCTTCCTGGCACATGCATTCATTTTCTGGATGCGACCGAAATCGTGGAAAAAGGTGCATCCAAAGTGCGCATGATCTGCAATCAGACCATTGAGACACATACCTCCCAAAATATCTGCGCACGCATTGAGGGTACCGACCGACGTGACGATATTTTAACCGTGACCGCTCATTATGACTCTGTTCCGCAGGGTCCTGGCGCATACGACAACATGTCTGGCTGCGCAATCGTGATGGAGCTGTTTCACTGGTTCTCTGCTCACAAACCGCGCCGCACAATGGAATTTATCTGGTTTGGATGCGAGGAAAAAGGACTTCTGGGAAGCCGCGCCTATGTGAATGCACATGAAAATGAGCTGGCACACCACCGCTTCAATATGAATATTGATCTTGCCGGACAGACACTCGGCGGCACCGTGATGGGCATCACCGGTGATCCGTCCATCTGCCGCCAGTTTGAAGCACTCGCCGAAAAATGCGGTCTTGGCATGTCTACGCGCTCTGCTGTCTGGAGCAGCGATTCCAACACCTTTGCATGGAAACGCATCCCATCTATGACATTAAACCGTGACGGTTTCGGCATGCATACTGAATATGACACGATCGATCTGATCTCTGCATGGTCCCTTCGCCGCAGCGCACTTTTGCTTTGCACTGTCGCTGATTTTCTGGCAAATGAAGATGAGTTTCCACTGTGCAGCGAAATCCCGGCTGAATTTTTAAAACAGCTCGATGCTTCTTTCTCAAGCTAACACTCAGTAACCACACGCATTCGTTATAAGAAGGTTGTTTCCATTTCTTTGGCGACCTTCTTATAACATTTTATTTCGCACTGCCGTTTTCATCGGAAGTCCCGTGTCATAGTCAAGCTGTCTTGGCTCATATTCTTCATTTTCTCTTTGCCTTGTATATCCTTCATTATTCCAATTTGGTGTGACATTTTTCCGCCATGGTCGCATTTTCCACTGATAGCCACGATACAAATCTCTCGTATCATTCATATGAGCTAACAATTTATCATGAAGTTCATTTCGCACGGATGTATAAGATTCATCATCAATTCGATTGTGAATCTCATATGGATCTCGATCAAGATCATAAAATTCATCTGTATCGAGCAAGTGAATCACAAGCTTATAGTGTTTTGTTATAATGGCTCTCATAATTTGCAGTCCTCCAAATCCATCATGATCCACCTCATAACGTGTAAATTCAGTAAATACTTCATCATTTATTTTTTGATGCGGATCCTGAATTTGTTGCAGCATACTTTTTCCTTCCATCAGCTTTGGAATCGGCAAACCAAAATAATCCATAATCGTTGGTGCAATATCAATATGAGATGTCATCTCCTGCACAACCATTCCCTTGGCTCCTCCTTTAACGATGAGTGGAATATTTGCTACTTCCTTATACGCTGCTGCATTCTTAGAAAACAAGCGATGTGCTCCAAGCATATCACCATGATCCGATGTATAAATTACCATTGCATCTGGTACAAGCTGTGAGATCACATCCAATACTCTTCCAATCTCATAATCCGCAAATGAATTGCATCCCAAAAACAATGATAATCCATCGGATGGCTTATTAATTTCAGCCTCTGTTGCATGCAAATTATTTCCAGCCCAAAGCTGCTGCATAAAAGGCTTTTTTGACAAATCATCCTGAAAACTTGGCGAACTTTCAAAACAAAATCCATCATACATATGATTAAATGGTGCTGGGCAAAGAGAAGGTCCATGTGGTTCATCATAGGACACAGTCAAGAAAAAATCTCGATCTTTGTATTCATTTAAATAGGCAATTGCACGATCTGAGCAGCGATGTGCATATGTAAATTCTTCTGAAAAGTCATCACGATACGCAGTCTGTGGATTTCTGGACCGAACCTTATCTTCATCACTCAACTCATTCAGATACGTTTTCATATCATACCAATATTTGGAATTCCATCCGTCCGGACAAATTCCATTGCCAAAATAATCAGAACCATCCAGATGCCATTTTCCTATATAACCACATTCAATCTGGTGATCATTTAAGCGCTGTCCAATTGTTTTTACATTATCTCCCATCGCAATACTATTTGTAACCATCCCATTTGTATGTGGAAAGGTTCCTGTAAAAATTGCACTCCTCGCAGGCCCACAGACAGGCTGACAGGTATATGCATTTTCATAGCGAATTCCATTCTCTGCCAAGCGATCCAGATTGGGTGTCTTCATTTTTTCATTTCCATAACACCCCACCATATCCTTTCTTGTTGTATCTGTCATTAACACAATCAATTGCTTTTTCATTTCTTGTTTTTCCATTTTTCCCTTTCTGTATGTTATCGCACCATTTTTCCCAACTGCACCAGCGTTTCATACCACTGTTCAAAGAAAATCTTATAGCCTTCACACAAATTATTTTTTCCTGCGCCCTGCTGCACTCCATTTTCTCTATTTCGTCTGCATCCACCCCTGCACAACAAAAAATACGGACAGTTTTTGCATTCATTTTCAACTTGAAATGACTGTTCAATAAATCCAATTTTTCTTCTTTTTTGATCCATTTCATCAAAGGAGTCTGTATTAAAATTTCCAATCTGATACGCATCCAACATATAAAAATCGCATGGATAAACGCTGCCATCTGCTTCAACTGCGTATTGTACGCCACAGCATCCTCTCTGATCACAGGCTTCTGCCATATATCCTGCTGCCAGTCCCACATAGTTTTCAAACTGACGGATATATGGCTGATTTCCATTTTGCAAATCATGGTACCATAGCGCAAATAAATCTGATAGAAATTTTCCATACTGCTTTGGCGAAACAGAATAGGATTGTCTGCCAGGTATCTCTCCAAACGGTTCCAAACAAGCAATGTACTGTTGATAATTCCATCCACATTTTCGATAAAATGGATAAATTTCCTTAATACGATCTGCAATTTGTGATGTTACAACAGTGAGAATATTATAGTCAACATGATATACATCTAGCAGACCTGCAGCCTGACAAACCCTCGAAAAACTATCTCCACCATCTTTTGCTTTTCGCATTGAATTATGAATTTCCTGAAAACCATCTATCGATAAACCAACGAGAAACTGACTCTTACGAAAGAAATCAGCCCACTCTTCATTTAATTCATATCCATTTGTCTGAAATGAATTCATGATATGCAGATTATCTCGCTGGTATTTTTGTCGATATTTCTGTTGAAGCAATATCGCCTTTTTAAAAAAGTCCAAACCTCGAAGCGTTGGCTCTCCGCCCTGCCAGGTGAAGCTTACGACTGTATCAGCCTGAAGGATGGCTTTTTTTATGATTTTTTCAAGTGTCTCCTCACTCATTCTTCCATATGCTTGTTGTGCTCTCTTTTGTGCTTCATCGCAATAAAAACAATAATCGCATATCATATTGCACATTCCAGAAACTGGTTTTATCAACAAACTTATATTTCTCATTTTAACTACTTTTTTGCCTTTCCTTCATAACTTCAAATACGCTTTTCTTTATCCCTTCACAAATGGAATCAATTCGAATCGGAACCAGAATACACGCTCATTAAACTGATACGTTCCAAGCACGCTTGGACCACAGCTGTTTGAGCCGATTCCATTCATTGCATAGTCAATGCAAAGCACCGTACTATCCGCCTCTTCCAATTCGTAATTATGTGCCGACTGCTCCAACATTTCCTGTGTATAGCAGGATGCATTAAATGAAAAAGTTTTTTCCGCAGCCGCCGTGATTCCAAAGCGAGGTCCATACAACTCCACATAATCGCAGTCATAGTGACTTGAATTTTCCTGTGGACGAATATAATCCTCATGCAGATCCGCTACCTTGGAATGAAATAAGCCATGGCTTGCAGCTCTATGTTTATCTCGATAGCTTTCCTGCGGCCCCATTCCATAATAAGAAACTTCATCCATTTTCTTATTCAAAAACATCCGAACCCCAAATCTTGGAAGCTCTGGAAGATCTTCGTCATCCTTAAGCACCTCCATCGATGCATAAATCTTTCCATACTCATCAATCTTCCAAGTTAATTCGATATCAAGTATCTTCTGTACCGTCGCTGCGACCACAGAAACATGCTCCATAACAATTACACCATGCTGATTCTGAATTACTTCGGTATTATATGCTCTGGTATATGCCTCATTGTAATGCGCTTTTTTCCATTCCTCTTTGAGAAACATATCATTGTCTGTAGGCGCCCGCCAGATATTTAATTCCATCGGATGATTCAAATATTCTCTTCCAGCAAAGCTCAATTTTTCAAACAAGCCGGTTCTTTTTCCAATTACATAAGTAAAATCCAATCCCTTTAATGTAATTTCAGTCTCAGTTTCCTGCACAAAAATCCGGTTCCCTCTCCCGGTCTTTTCCATCCATTTCACTTTCTGCTGATTCCTTCCGTCAATATTGGCAAGAAGAATCTCATCAAAGCCAAGTATATGGCCTTTTTCCAGAAGAGGGATCTCTTTTTTCAAGCGATAAATCAGTTTCAAATAAATTTTTCCCTTATCTGGAACGGACAGCAAAAGCTGCATTTCTCCATCCTTGTGTGGTTTTACCGATGGTGGTTTTAATTTCCCTCTCTGAATTAAAATTCCATCCTGTGTCATCTCATATTCGATCTGCGCATACTCTTTTAAGTCATCAAAATCCATGTAATTATGAAGAACGAGCTTACCTGTCTGCTGATTGTAAGAGACAACTCTTGCGGGACGATACACATTTTTATATTCCAGAAGACCAGTGTGTGGTCTGCGGTCTGGATACACGAGTCCATCCATGCAGAAATTTCCATCATGAATTTTCTCACCATGATCGCCACCATAATAATAGATCGTTCTTCCATCCTCTGCTGTTCCATGTGCAATCGCATGATCGCACCATTCCCACACAAATCCACCGCACATGCGGTCATCTCGTTGGATCATCTGAAAATAATCTTCCAAATCACCCGGGCCATTTCCCATGCTATGGCAATACTCGACTAACAAAAATGGCTTACTTCCATCTTTCTCAAGATAGTCCTCGATCTCTGCAAGTGACGGGTACATACGGCTGTACAAATCAAGATTCTCATAATTGTAGGTTTTCTCATAGTTGCGATATCTTGCGCTCTCATATTGTGTAATTCGATTCGGATCAAATTTCTTTGTCCAATCGAGTGCTTTTTCAAAATTGCAGCCATATGCACTCTCATTTCCCATTGACCACATGAAAATGCAGAAACGATTTTTATCACGCTGTACCATTTGCTGCACGCGATCCAGAATTGAATTTTCCCATGCCGGATTATCCGCAATTGCCTCGTTCCAGCGATGGAAACGATTTCGGTCCGTATCCTCTTTGCGGTATAAAAGAAATGGGCCATGAGCCTCGATATCAGCCTCGTCGATTACCAGAAAACCATACTTTTCACACATCTGATAGAAAAATGGAGCATTCGGATAATGGCTGGAACGAATGGCATTAAAATTGTGCTGTTTCATGAGAGTCAAATCTTTTTTGATCTGTGCAGCATCAATCGCAGCACCCGTTTCAGGATCCGAATCATGTCTGTTTACTCCACGGAATTTAATCTTTTCTCCGTTAAAATAAATGACCTTATCCACAATTGCAATGGTACGAAGTGCAATCTGATCCACAATTGTCTCCTGCGCTGTTTCAATCACAAATGTATAAAGATATGGTGCCTCCGTATTCCAGAGAATCGGATCTTCAATCTTCAGATTTACCGTCCTATTTATCTCGTCTTTTTTATTCGTTTCGTTTGTTTTATTTGTTTCGTTTGCTTTATTCACTTCATTAAGAGTATTTGCCTCAAGCTGTACCTGTGCCTTGACAATACCATCTCGATCCTCAATTGTAAGCGTTGCAGCAGTTGGCTTATTAAATGCAAGATCAACCGATACAATCGCTTTTTTTTCGTCAATCTGTGTCGTGATATGATAATCTCTCACTGCCTCTGCCGGTCTCTTTAATAAATAGACATCCCGAAAAATTCCGCTCATACGAAACTTATCCTGATCTTCCAAATAAGAGCCATCACACCATTTTAAAACGAGTACCGCAATGGTATTTTCGCCTTCATTCAAAAAATTTGTGACATCAAATTCCGCTGTCGCATGGGATACCTGACTATATCCCACATAGTTTCCATTCAGCCAGACATAATAGCAACTGTCAACACCCTCAAAATTTAAATATGCCTTCGGTGCTGTTTTATCACTGTGATAAGAAAACTTTCGCACATAGGCACCGCATGGAACATCCTGCGGCACAAAAGGCGGATCAAATGGAAATAGATAGCGAATGTTTGTGTACTGATGCTGATCGTACCCGTCCATCTGCCACACACCCGGAACCTTTACAGTATCAAAGTTCTCCGTTGAATAGCCCTTCTCATAAAATACATCCTTTACCTCATAGATACTGTCAAAATATCGAAATTTCCATTCTCCGCTCAGCAGACAAAAGCGATCTGACTTTTCTCGATGTTCGACGAAATCATTCATTCTTTTTGATGCTGGAATATAGTATGCTCTCGGTGGCATTGTGTTGTCATGAAGCACACTCAAATCTTCGTAATAGCGCGGTACAATCATTCTTTTCCTCCTTGCACAGCATATATTTTTTTATCCATATATACTGCCCGACAAACCTCTTTGTCTGCTCTTATACTTATTTGTTTCTTAGTTATTCTAGCTTTTTGCTTTTTATTTGTCTATCAGCTCTGACGAGTAAAAAATAATATAAAAAAACCTTCCACTTTTTGGGATTTTG
>CAVCXB010000041.1:0-23473 GCA_963605535.1 Wujia chipingensis | reverse complement strand
TTAGCACATCTTCAAGCGTTTGTCAACAACTTTTTTAACTTTTTTCAAATCTTTTTTTAAGAAGAACTTGAAGCAAAAGAAAAACCTTTGCGCTGCCTTTCGGCAAACCCAAAGGGTGACACAATACATATGGGGACTGCAAGTAAATCAAATAACCTTTTGTTACGATACTACACTTTCCTAAAATAGAAACGGAGAAAGAGGGATTTGAACCCTCGCACCGCGCAAACGGTCTACACCCTTAGCAGGGGCGCCTCTTCAGCCACTTGAGTATTTCTCCACAACTATAACTTATATGAATTGCTCAAACGCATAAATGATTATATCCCATGTCTCGCTGAATGTCAAGACCTATTTTCATTTTTTTTTCAAAATATGCCCCGCAAGGTTATTAAAGGGCGCTTCGACAAACATTCGTCGAAACGCCTCTTGTAAAACAACCGGGTTACATTTTACATTACACTTCCTCAGAACCTTCCGTCTCCACAGAAGCCTCAATAGATTCTGTCGTGTCGTCTTCCACAACCTCGTCCTTGGCCTCCTCAATTAGCTCAATACTGGAGACCGTCACGTTCTCCTGGTCTACCTGCATCAGCTTGACACCGCTGGTATCTCTTCCGAGCACTGGAATGGAATCGGTCTTCATACGGATCACAGTACCCTCTGTGGTGATTAGCATCAGTTCGTAGCCTTTGCGATCTACCTTCACGCCAGCCAGACTTCCCGTCTTTGCGGTGACGCGATAGCAGCGGATACCCTTACCGCCACGATTTTGATCCTTAAACTCACTCATGGCAGTCTTCTTGCCCATACCCATCTCGGATACAAACAAAAGCACACCATCATTCTCTGCGACCTGCATACCAATTGCACTGTCGCCTTCCACCAGACTCATACCCTTTACGCCCATGGACACACGTCCCGTTACTCTGGCATCATTTTCATTAAAACGGATGCACTGACCCTGACGGGAAATCATAATGATATCACGCTTTCCATCGGTTACATGAACATCTATCAGCTCATCGCCCTCGCGCAGACTGATTGCCGCCAAGCCGACCTTACGGATATTGGCATACTCGGAGAGATTGGTTCTCTTGATCATGCCAAGCTTTGTCGCCATGGTCAGATAGCCGGACTGATATCCCTCATTGCGGAGGATTGATGTTACCTTTTCCCCGGCCTGCAGCTGCAGCAGGTTGATAACTGCTGTTCCTCTGGCGGTACGGCTCGCCTCCGGAATCTCGTAGCCTTTCAGCTGGTACACTCTTCCGAGGTTTGTAAAGAACATAACGTAATCGTGATTGTTGATCATAATCAGATCCGAAATATAATCTTCATCTAAGATATTCATTCCCTTGATGCCCTTGCCGCCGCGGTTCTGTGCCTTAAAGTGATCCGGAGACATTCTCTTAATGTAGCCAAGCTTTGTCATGGCAACGACAGCAGCCTCGTTTGGAATCAGATCCTCGGCATTAAACTCGTCCTCTGCTAACTCGATTGCCGTCTTACGGTTATCGCCATACTTATCCTTAATCACAAGAAGCTCATCGCGGATAACGCCAAGCAGCACCTTCACATCGCCCAGAATGCTCTGTAAATAAGCAATGCGCGCCTCTAATTCCTTATATTCATTTTCCAGACGGCTGCGCTCGAGTCCTGTCAGGGCTCGAAGACGCATATCCACAATCGCCTGAGACTGTGCATCCGAAAGGCCAAACTCTTCGGTCAACGAAGCCTTCGCTGCCATTACATTAGCAGAGCCGCGAATAATTTCAATCACACGGTCAATGTGGTCAAGGGCGATTAACAGACCCTCTAAGATATGGGCGCGCTCCTGTGCCTTGCTCAGATCATATTTGGTACGTCTTGTGACAACCTCTTCCTGATGCTGTAAATAATAGTACAGCATATCGTGAAGATTTAAGATCTTCGGTTCTCCGCCAACAAGTGCTAACATGATTACGCCAAAAGTATCTTGCAGCTGGGTATGCTTCATTAGCTGATTTAAGATTACATTCGGGTTTACATCACGGCGCAGCTCGATTGAAATGCGCATGCCCTCGCGGCTGGACTGGTCTGCCAGATCGGTGATTCCCTCGATGCGCTTTTCCTTCACAAGTTCTGCGATCTTTTCGATCAGCTTCGCCTTATTCACGCCATATGGCAGCTCGGTGACAACGATACGGTTCTTGCCGTTTTGCATCGGCTCAATATTCGTAACAGCGCGGACAAGAATCTTGCCCTTTCCGGTACGGTATGCCTCCTCGATGCCGCGGCGACCGATGATTGTCGCGCCAGTCGGGAAATCCGGTCCCTGAATAATGCCCATTAACTCTTCAATGGCGGTATCACGATCCTCGTCGATGCGGTTGTTGATCATCTTTACGACTGCATCAATCGTCTCTTTGATATTGTGAGGCGGAATGTTTGACGCCATGCCGACTGCAATACCGGTGGTTCCATTGCAAAGAAGATTTGGGAAACGGCATGGAAGGACATCCGGCTCCTTTTCCGTTTCATCAAAGTTCGGGCTGAAGTGTACGGTATCCTTGTTGATATCCGCAAGCATCTCCATCGCGATCTTTGAAAGGCGCGCCTCCGTATAACGCATGGCAGCCGCGCCATCGCCGTCCACCGAACCAAAGTTTCCGTGTCCGTCTACTAACGGATAATGGGTCGACCACTCCTGCGCCATATTGACCAGTGCTCCGTATATTGAGCTGTCTCCGTGTGGATGATATTTACCCATGGTATCGCCGACGATACGGGCGCATTTACGATGCGGCTTGTCCGGACCGTTGTTCAGCTCAATCATGGAGTATAAAACTCTTCTCTGTACCGGCTTTAAGCCGTCTCTAACATCAGGCAGCGCTCTCTGAGAGATAACACTCATAGCGTAGTCGATATACGACTGCTCCATTGTTTTCTTCAGATCGATCTCCTGCACTTTATCAAATATGGTTTCGTCCATGTTTCCCTCTCATTTCTTACTATGCATACTTGTGGTGACGGCAGTTCTTTGCGATTGATACAGCGTAATGAACGAATCACAGTGCATCCACTGCAATGTTTCAATTGCAACATATCAATCGCAATGTGCCATCAGACATCAAGGTTCTTAACATACTTTGCGTTTTTCTCGATAAAAAGTCTTCTTGGCTCAACGCGGTCTCCCATCAGGGTGTTAAACGTAACATCAATGTCGGACGCATACGACTCATCAAAGTTCACCTTTAACAGAATACGGTGTGCCGGGTCCATTGTGGTATCCCACAGCTGCTCGGCATCCATCTCTCCAAGTCCCTTGTATCGCTGTATTTTATTGTTCTGGTCTCTTCCTACCTCATCAAGAATTGCAGAAAGCTCCTCGTCCGTGTACGCATACCAGACTTTCTTGTTTTTCTCCAGCTTGTATAACGGCGGCTGCGCACGGTATACATAGCCCTGCTTGATAAGCTCTGGCATGAAGCGGTAGATGAAAGTAAGAAGCAGTGTCGCGATATGAGCACCATCGACATCGGCATCCGTCATGATGATGATCTTGTGGTAACGAAGCTTTGTGATATCAAAATCTTCATGAATACCAGTTCCGAATGCGGTGATCATCGCCTTAATCTCGGCATTCTCATACACGCGGTCTAGTCTCGCCTTCTCGACATTTAAAATCTTTCCGCGAAGCGGCAGAATCGCCTGTGTCGCACGGTCACGTGCCGTCTTTGCGGAACCACCTGCGGAATCTCCCTCTACGATGTAGATCTCGCAGTTTTCCGGATTCTTATCGGTACAATCTGCTAACTTGCCCGGAAGCGTCATGGAATCAAGCGCCGTCTTTCTTCTTGTCAGATCACGCGCCTTTCTTGCTGCCGCACGCGCACGCTGTGCAAGAATTGCCTTGTCACAGATCATCTTTGCTACGCTTGGGTTCTGCTCCAGAAAATACGTCAGCTGCTCACTTACGATCGCAGAAACGGCTCCTCTTGCCTCGTTGTTTCCAAGCTTTTGCTTTGTCTGACCCTCAAACTGCGGATCCTCAATCTTGATGCTGATAACAGCGGTCATTCCCTCACGGATATCCTCACCGGACAGAGAATCTTCATTGTCCTTTAAGAGCTTGTTGGCTCTGGCATACTTGTTAAACAGATCGGTCAGTGCCGCCTTAAAGCCAGCCAGATGGGTTCCACCCTCCGGAGTATTGATGTTGTTGACAAAGCTGTAAATATTTTCGTTGTAGTAATCGTTGTGCTGGATTGCCACTTCAACTGCAACGTTATTCTTCACGCCCTCACAGTAAATAATCTGCGGATACAGCGGCTCCTTTGCGCTGTTTAAATACTCGACAAACTCCTTAATGCCGCCCTCGTAGTGGAATGTCTCGGTAATATTCGGCTCTTCGCGCTCATCGGTCAGCACAATCTTTAAGCCCCTTGTTAAGAACGCCATCTCGCGCAGACGCTCCTTCAATGTATCATAGCTGTAGATTAATGTATCAAAAATCTCACCGTCCGGCTTAAAGGTAACCTTTGTTCCGTGCTTATCTGGATCACAGGTATCCACTACGGCCAGCTTGTTTACGACATGACCGCGCTCATAGCGCTGCATGTAAACCTTGCCCTCATGGTAAATCTCAACCTCAAGCCAGATAGAAAGTGCATTTACAACAGATGCGCCTACACCGTGAAGTCCTCCGGAAACCTTGTATCCGCCGCCGCCGAATTTACCGCCCGCATGCAGAATGGTAAATACAACCTCTACTGCCGGAATGCCGGCCTTCGGATGGATTCCAACCGGAATTCCTCGTCCATTATCAATAACTGTAATTGAATTATCTTTATGAATGATCACATCGATCTGGGTGCAGACACCTGCCAGAGCTTCATCCACGGCATTGTCTACTATCTCATATACCAGATGGTGAAGTCCTCTCTCAGATGTGCTTCCGATATACATGCCCGGACGTTTTCTGACTGCTTCCAGACCCTCCAATATCTGAATCTGACCTGCTCCGTATTCGTCGCTCATTGTGTCCTCCTCACTGATTTAAAAATCCTTTCGCTCTCCAGGGAATTCACCCTGGTTACCATGCCCCGCTCCACATGATAAATCTGGTCCATGTGAAAACGATGCTTTACAAACTCCTCCAGACCGGTACAGGTAATACAGGTCTGAATATCATGAATGCTCTCCAGCAAGTAGTTCTGCCTGTTGCTGTCGAGCTCGCTAAGTACATCATCCAGCAAAAGCACCGGCGTATCCTTCGTCTTTTGCTTTACAATTTCAATCTCCGCAAGCTTCAGTGCAAGCGCAGTACTTCGCTGCTGCCCTTGCGAACCAAAGGTGCGGATGTCCGTCGCCTGACCTGTGACAGCATTTGTCACGCGGAAACGAATGTCATCGCGGTGCGGTCCGGTCAGCGTTGTCTTTTGCCGGATCTCCCGCTCTCGATTTAGAAAAAGCGCCTCCTCAAAACGGTCGGCCGATACGTTTGGCTCATAGGCTACCGATAACGTCTCACGCCCACCGGCGAGAGAGTGGTAAATCTGTGCGATGATCGGTGCAATCTCACCGATAAACTCAGCCCGAAGCAAAACAATCTGCTTTCCGTACTGAAGCAGCTGCGCATCCCAGACATCGAGCATCGCCTGTGCATCCTTTGACAAATCCATCTCCTTAAGCAATGCATTTCGCTGAACGAGACATTTGTTGTAGTGCATCAGAAGATGCAGATACACCTTGTCAAGCTGGCAAAGCTCCATGTCCAGAAAGCGTCTGCGCTCTCCGGGGCCGTTTTTGATCACCTGAAGATCCTCCGGTGAAAAGAAAACGACATTTAAAAGGCCGATTAGTTCACTGGAACGGCGGATCGGCACGCCGTTAATTGCAATCCCCTTCGTCTTTGATTTTTTTAGATGCATGTCCACCCGATACGGAATGTCCTTTTTCTCAGCCTCCAAACGAAGGTGCGCCTCCTCTTGTCCAAAACGGATCATATCGCGGTCGCGGGTTCCTCTGTAGGATTTGTTTGTCATACAGAGGTAGATGCCCTCAAGGATATTTGTCTTTCCCTGCGCATTATCCCCATAGAAGATATTGATGCCGCGATGAAAGGTCAGTTCCTGCAAACCGTAATTGCGAAAATCCGACAGCGCAAGTGATTTTACAATCATACGATTATTCCTTTACGATCTCGATGGTCTCGCCGTTAAAGCTAACCACATCCTTGTCATAGAGTTTTTTGCCGCGCTGAAGCTCAACCTGACCATTTACCTGAACCTTGCCGTCAAGAATCATGATCTTTGCCTCTACACCGCTTCCAACAAGCTTGGCTGCCTTAAGTGCCTGTCCCAGCTTAATAAAATCTTCTCTTAATACCAATTTTGCCATTGTATTTTCCATCCTTTCTTTATTTATCGATTTTAATAAACATTAAAGTTTACTGGAAGAATCAGATAAATATAAGTGCCTTCATCGTTACGGATAAAGCATGGTGCCTTCGGGTTGATCATGTAGATGTTGATCATCTCGTCGTCGATGACTCTGAGTGCATCAATCAAGAACTTCGGATTGAATCCAATCATGATATCCTTACCGCGCTTGTCAATCTCAAGCTCCTCCTTCATGGAACCATATGCGGAATTAAGCTTAACCTCCATGCTGTGATCCGTTATCCCGATAATAATCGGCTTTTTATCGCTCTCCTTAATCAACATCGTGGTACGGTCGATACAGGAAAGCATCTCTTTTTTGTTGACGGTAAGCTTTGTATCATAATCGCTGTTTAACATCTGGTCAATCCGAAAGTACTCACCCTCAATCAGACGGGATACAACAATCGTATCATCAAACTCAAACATGACATGATTTTCTGTAAAGTACAGACAAACTTCGTCATCGGTTCCGCCGCCAATGATCTTGCTGACCTCGCTGAGTGTCTTTCCCGGAACAACCACCTTAATCGGCTCGTAAGAATCCTTTAACTGAACCTTACGAATGGAGATGCGGTGTCCGTCGAGGGAGACGATGCGCAGGTTGCTTCCGTTGATTTCCAAAAGCTCACCAGCCATCATTTTGTTATTTTCGTTATCCGAGATGGAAAAGATCGTCTGGCGGATAATTTCTTTTAAGGTAAACTGGGACAGTGTTACACAGTTTAGGCGCTCCACCTCCGGAAGGAATGTAAACTCATCTGCATTCTTTCCAGGAATGGTAAATTTAATCTTCTCACACTGAATTTTAACAGAGTCACTGTCATCGGTCTCAATTGAGATGTCGTTGTTTGGAAGACGACGAACGATCTCCGAAAAGATCTTTGCATCAATTGCAATGCGTCCGTTATCCTCAATGGTACCGTGAATCTTAGTTTCAATCCCCAATTCCATGTCGTTTGCTGTCATTAAAATGCGTCCTTCCTTTGTCTGGATCAGAATGCACTCTAAAATCGGCATGGTCGTCTTATTGGAGACGGCTTTGGAAACGATTGAAACGCCTTTTTGTAACTCTTCTCGTGGACAGATAATATGCATGGTGGCACTCTCCTTTTTTGCTGATAGAATGATTATTATAATATATAGTAGTAGTAGTAGGGGTTGGGGATAATGTGGATAACTCTCAAAAATCGAGCATTTATGCGGGTTGTAGAAGAAAATCTTTGGGGATAACTTGGGGATAACTATGTGGATAAGTGCCCTAGTTATCCACATACATCCCCAAAGATGTTTTGTTTGATCATCCCAACGCAGGGTTAATTTTCTTCTGTAAAACGTCGATGGTGTCCTGTAAAAATTTGCTCGTTTTGAGGTCCTCCGTGATCTTCTCAATGCCGTGTCGGACAGTCGTGTGATCACGATTTCCAAGCTCTTTTCCGATCTGCTGAAGGGACAGATCGGTCATTTTGCGGCACAGATACATCGCAATCTGGCGTGGGTAGGCGATATCCTTATTTCGCTTCTGCGAGAGAAGCTCATCCGCCTCAAAGCCAAAGTGTGATGCGATCACTTCCACAATCAGAGGAACTGTTACCGTTACCTCCTTATGGTTGTTGATAATGTCGCGAAGTACATCCTGCGCCATACTGAGCGTGATTTCCTTATTGGAAAGGCGCTTAAAGGCGGTAATGCGGTTGAGCGCGCCTTCAAGCTCACGAATGTTGGTATTGATATTTTCCGCGATGTAGTTGATAATATCGTCAGAAATCTTTGTGTTTTCGCTCTCTTCCTTTTTGTGGAGGATTGCAACACGGGTTTCATAGTCCGGGGCGGATACGTCAACCGGGAGACCAACGGAAAAGCGGGAACGAAGGCGCTCTTCAAGGTTTGTGAAGTCCTTCGGCGGCTTATCAGAAGTGATGATAACCTGCTTGCCCGTCTCGTATAAATAGTTGAAAGTGTGGAAAAACTCCTCCTGGGTGCTTTCCTTTCCAATTAAAAACTGAATATCGTCAATCATCAAGACATCAATGCTGCGGTATTTCTCTTTAAACTCTGCGTTTTTCTTGCCCTTGAGAGAGTCGATCAAATCATTTGTGAAGGTCTCACTCGTCACGTATAACACGCGCACATTCGGGTCAGAGCGCAGAATATAGTGGGCAATCGACTGCATCAGATGGGTCTTTCCAAGACCTGCACCGCCGTAGATAAACAGCGGATTGTAGAGGCTTCCTGGGGATTCTGCAACTGCGAGAGATGCTGCATGGGCAAAACGGTTATTGGAACCGACAACAAACGTATCAAACGTGTAGCGGGGATTTAGGTTTGCGTTCATCACAGCAGCATAATAAGAGTTTAGCTCAGGGGTCATAAGGTTGGAGGCGTCCGGCGTAGGTGTCTGGTGTTTCTCTAAGTCCTCTGGGGTAACAAAGATCACATTGCAGTGCAGGCCGATCTTCTCCTCAATGACAATTTCAAGAATCTGCTTGTACTTCTTCTTGAGATAGTCTAATATATTGGGGATACCTTTTGTATCTGCCAGGATATAGACCTGATCATTATCTACGTTGTGGATTTCCATTGGGACAATCCAGGTATCGTAGGATACCTTTGAAATATCATAATTCTCCTTAAGGGTGTCTTTTATGGCATCCCAGTTTTCCTTCAATTTGTCAATCATTTGTTACTCCTGACGTCGGTATATGGTAATTTTCGAGAAAAGAGCCTATTAGCCCATATAATGATATTATACTAAAAATAATGAAGAATTTCAAGAGAGAAGAGGAGAGCAGGGTGTAGAAAATATCCCCAGTATCGGTGAGAAATTGTGGATAATATTGTGGATAAGCTGGGGATAACATGTGGATAAGTGGCAAAAAGCTGTGGATTGTGTGTGGAAAACAAAGAGAGGGGTAGGGGGAAGTTAATTGTGGATAATGTGGATAGCCGAGATTTATAGAACAATTTTTCTGGGTTATCCACATAGTTATCCACAGGGATAGAAAACTTATCCACATTATCCACAAAAAAAAGTTTGTCGCAAAATCAACGGTTTGAGGAGTATTTTTTGAAATATCCACATAGTTATCCCAAGGCAATGGTGAGTTATCCACAGTTTGGGGATAACTTTTATCCACAGGCCTCTGGGATAAAAAAATGGTGGATAACTTTGGGGATAAGTTGGGGATAAGTTTTTTTTTAAAAGATTGGGAAAGAAATTGAAAAAAAAACTTGACGAAACGCCGGTTTCTTAATATAATGCGTATGATGTCCAATTTTTGCAACGGCGCCAAAAACGCCGCAAAACCGCATCTTCGGGTGCAGCCTAAGAAACAACAGTAAAGATTTGAAAACAACACAGAAAAACAAGGAGGTGTTTTGTTATGAAGATGACATTTCAGCCAAAGAAGAGATCCCATGCAAAGGTTCATGGTTTCCGTGCAAGAATGAGCACAAAGGGAGGAAGAAAGGTTCTGGCAGCAAGAAGAGCAAAGGGAAGAAAGGTTCTCTCTGCTTAATTGAGCAGTATCAACTCTCTTAAAAAAAATAGAGACTTTCAGAAAGTCTACAGCAAACGGCAGTCTCAAGCGAATCGGTCGTTGGTCATGTATAAAATGCCAAACGACCGCGCTGATACCCGTATTGGCATATCGGTCAGTAAAAAGGTAGGGAACAGCATCGTTCGACATCGGGTTACAAGAGTAATTCGCGAATGCTGCCGCTTACACGAAAAAGAATTAGTACAAGGATTGGACATAGTGATTGTTGCCAGACCGTTGGCGAAGGAACAAGGATTAATGGAAATTGAGGATGCTTTTTTCCATGTAGGAAGAAAGCAGAATATTTTTTTAGAATCGAAGTAGGGTCGGGACTATGAAGAAGATTATGATTCGTATGATAACGTTTTATCAGAAATATCTGTCACCTCTTAAAGTCCGGACCCACTGTATATATACCCCAACCTGCTCACAGTATGCGATAGAGGCGTTGGAAAAGTATGGAGCTTTTAAAGGCTCCTTACTTGCTATATGGAGGATATTGCGCTGCAATCCATTTTCAAAAGGGGGGTACGACCCTGTTCCGTAGGTAGCTTAAGGAGGAAAACAAGTGGATTTTTTATCATTAACACAGAGTAATTGGTTCATCGTAGGACCGGTTGCAAAAGTGCTTGGTGTTATCATGAATGGAATTTATGAATTCCTTGACATGTTTGGCATTGCAAGTATTGGATTGGCGATCATTCTGTTTACGATTATCATCAAGGCTCTGATGCTTCCGCTTTCTATCAAGCAGCAGAAGTTTTCAAAGTTAAACAGTATTATGATGCCGGAGATCCAACAGATCCAGAAAAAGTATGCAAACCTGGATAAGTCAAGCCCAAAGTATAATGAGATGCTGCTCAAGCAGAACGAAGAGACAAAGGAAGTCTACGCAAAGTATGGAACCAGTCCGACAGGCGGATGCGTACAGATGTTAATCCAGATGCCGATTCTGTTTGCACTGTATCAGGTTATTTACAAGATTCCGGGCTACATCACAAAGGTAAGAGCATTCTACGAGCCGATTGTGGAGGCGTTAGAGAGCATTCCTACTTATATGGATAACTCCGATTTTGTAACATTAGCACAGCAAAATGGTGTCACTGCTGCAAACTTGAGTGATCACAATAAGCTTATCGATATGCTTTACAATTTTGATAAGTCTGAGTGGACTAAGTTTACCGAGATCTTCCCGAACCTGAATGAGTATGTATCAAAGGCTCTTCCAAGCATCGAGAAGGCAAATTATTTTCTGGGAATGGATTTGGCAACTGCACCTGCACAGCAGCTGTGGCCGGGGGTATTAATCCCGATTCTGGCAGGTCTTACCCAGTGGCTCAGCTCCAAGATGATGCAGACCGATAATGGAAGCAAGAATGCCGATGACACAATGGGAAGCACAATGAAGACGATGAACATTGTGATGCCTCTTATGTCCGTATTCTTCTGTTTCACATTCTCTGCCGGTATCGGTGTATACTGGATTGCATCTTCTGTTGTTATGATCCTGATTCAGCTGATCGTAAACAAGTACATGGAGCGTATTGATATCAATCAGATGGTTGAAAAGAACATTGAAAAGGCAAATGTAAAGCGTGTTAAGAAGGGTCAGAAGCCACTTAAGGCAAAGGCCGTTATGAATGTGCGCACCATCGAAGAAGAAAAGGAACTTGAAGAAAAGAAAGATGCTGAGCTGAAAGAGCGTGTAACGAAGCAGATTGAAAAATCAACTGAATACTACTCTTCTACCCAGAAGAAAAAGGGCAAGCTGGCATCCAAAGCCGGAATGGTTCAGCAGTACAATGAAAAGAGTGAAAAGAAGAACAAAAAGTAATCAGTTTCTTCATGATTACTTGGTTGGGGAAGCTTGCAGATTCAGAAAGGTAAGGTTTGTATGACAGAGTTTGCTATGTTCACTGGAAAGAATGTAGATGAAGCTGTGAATAATGCACTGCTTCAGCTTCAGATCACCAGTGAAAAACTGGAGTATGAGGTTGTTGAAAAAGGTTCGAATGGTCTGCTTGGTTTTATCGGCTCAAAGCCGGCTGTGATCCGTGCACGTAAAAAGTTCGATTTTATCGATGAGGGTGAAGAATTCTTGCAGAAGATCTTCTGTGAGATGAACATGGAAGTCGATATCGCAATTGCTTACAACAAAGAGGAGCAGGTTGTGGATATCGTTCTGACAGGAGAAGACATGGGCATCCTGATCGGAAAAAGAGGACAGACACTGGATTCCTTACAGCATCTGGTGAGCCTTGTAATCAACAAACACAGCGAAGAATATATCCGTGTCAAGCTGGATACCGAGAATTACCGTGAAAGAAGAAAGGAAACTCTCGAGCAGCTGGCAAAGAACATTGCCTACAAGGTAAAGAGAACAAGACGTCCGGCATCGCTTGAGCCGATGAATCCTTACGAGAGAAGGATCATCCACTCTGCACTTCAGGATGACAAGTTTGTATATACAAAGAGCGAGGGCGAGGATCCATTCCGCCATGTAGTGGTACTTCCAAAGAAGGAAGCAATTCCACAGAGAAGATACTACAAAAGCTATGACAAAGGATACAAAACAAATTATGACAGAAGCGTAACTGCGCCGAGAAAGGCAAAGGAAACGACTTCTGAGGAATAATAGAGAAAGTGCCATTCAAAGTTCATGCGGACTGTTGAGTGGCATTTTCTGTATCATTCGAGATGTTATGAAGTGAGGTAGAACATGAAAGAAAATAATACAATCGCGGCGGTCGCAACAGCTCTGAGTCCTGCAGGAATCAGCATCATCCGAATCAGCGGCCCGCAGGCATTTGAGGTCATTGACCGCATATATCGTACAAAAAAAGAGGCAGAGGAAGTCAAGAACGGCACGTTAGATGCAGGCAAGCGTTCGTCTGCAAAGAAGCTCTCAAAGGTGCCGACACATACCATCCATTACGGCTATATTTGTGATGAAAATGAAGTGATTGATGAGGTGATGGTGTCCGTTATGAGGGGACCGCGCTCGTTTACGGCGGAGGATACCGTGGAAATCAATTGCCATGGCGGCATCCTTGTCACGAGGCGTGTGCTTGACTGTGTATTAAAAAATGGCGCATCTCCGGCACAGCCGGGAGAATTTACAAAAAGAGCATTCTTAAACGGACGAATTGATCTGTCTCAGGCGGAGGCTGTTATGGAGTTAATTTCCGCAAAAAACCGTTTTGCAATGGATGCGTCGCTTGAACAGCTCTCTGGAAAAATTAAGAACCGCATACAAAGCCTCAGAAGTGCCCTTTTAGACGAGATCGCGTATATCGAGGCTGCATTAGACGATCCGGAGCATATTTCGCTAGAAGGCTATACAGAGGACCTCACAGGGCGTATCGAGAAGATTCGCGCTGACGTGCAGAAGATGGCCGATTCCTTTGACAACGGAAAGGTTCTTACCGAAGGCATTCGTACCGTAATTGTCGGAAAGCCAAATGCTGGAAAATCCTCTCTTTTGAATGCCCTCTCTGGAAGACAGCGTGCGATTGTAACGGAGATTGCCGGTACGACACGCGATACGCTTGAGGAGCAGATCATGTTAGGGGATCTAAGCTTAATTCTTGTTGACACGGCGGGAATTCGTGACACATCGGATGTTGTGGAAAAGATTGGTGTCGAGAAGGCGCGAGAGGCGGCGGCAAAGGCAGATCTTTTAATTTATGTGGCAGATTCGTCTCGAGCACTTGATGAGGACGATATGCAGATTATGGAGTTGCTAAAAGACAAAAAAAGTATTATTCTGTTAAATAAGTCCGATCTGTCACCCGTCATTTGGCCGCAGGATATCAAGGCGGTGGGGATAGATGCACCGGTTTTGTGGATATCTGCCGCAAAAGAGGACGGACTTGATACACTTGAGCAGACAATACGAGGCATGTTTGAGCAGGGAATGCTGGCAGGAAATGATGAGGTTATCATTACAAATGCAAGACAAAAGACATGTCTTTTGAATGCATGCAGCAGCTTAGCGCTGGCAGCGGAGGGCATTGAAAATGAGATGCCGGAGGATATGCTTACGATCGACATGATGGATGCTTACACCAGTCTGGGAGAAGTCATCGGCGAGGAGGTCGAGGAGGATCTGGTAAACCGTATCTTTGCGAAGTTCTGCATGGGAAAATAAAACGTACAGAAAAGAAAATGTACAGAAAATAAAACATACAAAACATACATTGGAGGCAATATATGGCTGTTTTAGAAGAATATTATGATGCGGTGGTGATCGGAGCCGGTCATGCGGGCTGTGAGGCAGCGCTTGCATGTGCCAGACTGGGACTCGAGACGATCGTGTTTACTGTGAGTGTGGAGAGCATCGCGATGATGCCGTGCAATCCAAACATCGGAGGAAGCTCGAAAGGTCATCTTGTAAGAGAGGTTGATGCGCTTGGCGGTGAGATGGGGAAAAATATTGACAAGACCTTTATCCAGTCCAAGATGTTAAATACATCGAAGGGACCGTCAGTGCATTCGCTTCGCGCACAGGCAGACAAGCGCGCGTATTCGCAAAAAATGCGCGAGACGATGGAAAATACGGACAAGCTTACCATACGTCAGGCAGAGGTATGCAAACTTCTTGTCGATGAAAATAATCATATTAATGGTGTTGTCACGTATTCGGGGGCAATTTATCACTGCAAATGCGTCGTACTTGCAACCGGAACCTATTTGAAGGCGCGCTGTATCTACGGCGATGTCAGCAACGAGACGGGACCAAACGGACTTCAGGCGGCAACGCACCTGACCGATTCCTTAAAAGAACTTGGCATCGAGATGTTTCGCTTTAAGACGGGAACACCGGCGAGAGTCGATAAGAGAAGCATTGATTTTTCCAAAATGCAGGAACAAAAGGGCGATGAACGTGTCGTTCCGTTTTCCTTTACGACTGACCCGGAGAGTGTGCAGAAGGAGCAGGTTTCCTGCTGGCTGACCTATACCAATGAGCAGACGCATGAAATCATCCGAAGCAACCTTGACCGTTCACCACTCTACTCTGGTGTGATTCACGGAACAGGTCCGCGCTATTGCCCATCTATCGAGGATAAGGTGGTGCGTTTTGCAGATAAGGATCACCATCAGGTCTTTATTGAGCCGGAAGGATTGTATACAAACGAGATGTATTTGGGCGGTATGTCCAGTTCCATGCCAGAGGATGTGCAATATGAAATGTATCATACCGTAGCAGGTCTTGAAAATGTAAAGATCGTGCGAAATGCATATGCAATTGAGTACGACTGCATCAACCCAAGACAGCTAAGACCGACACTTGAATTTAAAAAAATCGGTGGATTATACAGCGCCGGACAGTTTAATGGAAGCTCTGGTTATGAGGAAGCGGCAGCACAAGGGATTATTGCGGGAATCAATGCGGCCATGCATGTGTTAGGACGTCAGGAGCTTGTTTTGGATCGCTCACAGGCTTATATCGGTGTTTTGATTGATGATCTTGTAACAAAGGAAAATCATGAGCCATACCGCATGATGACCTCTCGTGCGGAGTATCGTTTGCTTCTTCGCCAGGATAATGCCGATCTTCGTTTGACACCAATTGGTCATGAAATTGGTTTGATTTCCGATGAACGATATGAAAAGTTAAATGATAAAAAACGAAAGATTGAGGCAGAAATTGCAAGACTTCACAATGCAACCATCGGCACAACACCGCAGGTGCAGGCATTCCTTGAGGCGCACGACAGCACTATTTTAAAGAGTGGAATGACGCTTGAGGAGCTGTTAAAGCGACCGGAAATTTGTTACAATGATTTGAAAGAAATCGATACAAAACGACCAGATCTGCCGGAAGCAGTTACACAGCAGGTTGAGATCAGCATCAAGTATGAGGGCTATATCAAGCGACAGCTGCAGCAGGTTGAGCAGTTTAAGAAGCTGGAAAAGAAGAAGCTGTCACTTGACTTTGATTACAGTCAGGTGCCGAATCTGCGAAAAGAGGCAATACAGAAATTAAATGAATATCAGCCGGCTTCGATTGGTCAGGCATCCAGAATATCGGGTGTTTCACCGGCTGATATATCAGTATTACTTGTCTATTTAAATAGATAAAATGGACAGGCAAACAAATAGACAACAGATAAATAGAAATGAATTGCAAATAAAAATGGATTGATAGAATTAGTAGAAATGAGTAAACAGGAGGAAATAAATGGGAGAAACGATGCAGCAGGGAGAATGCATTGAGAAAATTAAGAATGCATTTGCCCAGATTGGACACGAACTGACCAATAGACAGGCAGAACAGTTTTATCAGTATTATGAGATGCTTGTTGAGACGAATAAGGTGATGAATCTTACCGCAATCACTGAGTTTGATGAGGTTGTTCAGAAGCATTTTGTGGATAGTGTGCTCAAGTCAGAGACTTTTATTACGAAAGATACGAAAACGCTGATTGATGTTGGAACTGGTGCCGGTTTTCCGGGTGTTCCGTTAAAGATCATGTATCCAGAATTGAAGGTAACATTACTTGATTCTTTAAATAAGAGATTAAACTTCTTAAATCAGGTGATTGAGAAGCTTGGTCTGGAAGCTATCACCACTGTTCATTATCGTGCGGAGGATGGTGCCAGAAAAGCGGAACTTCGAGAGCAGTTTGACTGCGTAGTATCTAGAGCCGTAGCTAATATGTCAACGCTTTGCGAGTATTGCCTTCCATATGCAAAGGTGGGCGGATGCTTTGTCGCGTACAAGTCTGGCAATGCCGAGGAGGAGATCGACAAGGCAAAGAAGGCGGTACATCTGCTCGGTGGCGCAAAGGAGAATGCAATCTACTTTGATTTGCCGGATTCGGATATTGGACGTAGTCTTGTTATTGTAAAGAAGAAAGAGTCTACATCTAAGAAATATCCGAGAAAAGCGGGACTGCCGAGCAAGGAGCCGCTGCAGTAAGGACACTAATTTCACAATGTTCCACGTGGAACATTAAAAGAAGGAGAAAAAAATGGAGCAGATTTGGATTGACATGTACGAGGCTGCAAAGGCCGTTTTAAGGCCGAGGAAAATTTCGGATATGATGGAAGCAGCAGGAGTGGCAGCGGCAATTGAATCAGAATCGGGAAAGATTTATGTAGGTGTTTGTGTAGATGGATGTTGCACACTGGGGATTTGTGCAGAGCGAAATGCCATTTACAACATGATTACCAATGGAGAAAATGCCATTAAACGGGTAATTGCAGTCAATTGGGATGGCAAGGCATTGGCACCATGTGGTACATGCAGAGAACTGATGACGGAGTTGATGCCGAAAGAATATCGCAATATTGAAGTTATGATGGACTATGACAAAAATGTTGTAAAAACACTTGGAGAACTGACGCCGGACTGGTGGATATAAATTACAAGAAATGTTCCACGTGGAACGTGAAACAAAGTTAAGATTATATGTTCCACGTGGAACATGAACAAGTAAAAGTAAAAATGTTTCACGGGAAAGAACGTTCCACGTGGAACATTTTTTTATGGCATTTTAAAGAAAGAAGTGCTATACTGTAGAAAGAACGCAAAGATAATCGTTACCGTTCACAGGACACCCATTTTGCCCCGTGGATCCGTAACAAAAACATATTATTTAGCAGAAATGAGGATATTATGGGAAGAATTATAGCTGTTGCAAATCAGAAAGGTGGAGTTGGTAAGACTACCACGGCAATCAATCTGGCAGCCTCGTTAGCAGAATACCAGAAAAATGTACTTATCATTGATATGGATCCTCAGGGCAATACCACCAGCGGATTCGGTGTTGATAAGAATGAACTGGAGCATTCTCTGTATGATTTAATTACCGATAATTGCACAATACAGGAATGCATTATGGAAAATGTATTATTTGATACCCTTTCGCTTATCGGATCAAACGTGAATTTGTCAGGAGCGGAGATCGAACTAATTGATGTGGAACGCAAGGAATTTATTCTGAAGGATGCACTGGATGAGATAAAAGATCAGTATGATTTTATTGTGATTGACTGTCCGCCGTCTTTAAGTATGCTGACCGTTAATGCGTTGAGTGCAGCAGATACTGTGCTTGTTCCAATTCAGTGTGAGTATTATGCACTCGAAGGTCTTACTCAGCTGCTACATACAATTAATTTGGTAAAGAGTCGTCTGAATCCAGATTTGGAAATGGAAGGCGTTGTATTTACGATGTACGATGCGAGAACGAACCTGTCTTTGCAGGTAGTGGAGAATGTAAAGGACAACTTGCAGGAGCGAGTTTATAAGACGATCATTCCGAGAAATGTACGTCTTGCGGAGGCTCCAAGCCACGGACTTCCGATTAATCTGTACGATGCGAGATCGACAGGTGCGGAGGCATATCATCAGTTGGCAGAAGAAGTAATCAACAGAGAATAAGCAGCAGAAATTGAACTATTTCGTATAATCTGAAGCAATTGACGCTGAAGACGTAAAAAATCTGTAACAATATTTGGGGAAAGGATGAACGAATGGCACTTAACAAAAAAGGTGGTCTTGGAAAGGGACTCGGAAAAGGGATTGATTCACTGATTAGCAATGCTTATGCAGTAGAAACAAAGAAAAAAGATTCAGCAGTAACAGAGAAAAAAGAAGCAGAGACAACAGTAAAGCTGCGTTTGGTGGAGCCAGCATCTTCCCAGCCACGGATGAAGTTTGATGAGGACGCATTAACGGAGCTTGCAGAATCCATCAAAAAATATGGCGTGATTCAGCCGATCGTAGTAAAGAAAGTAGAGGATCATTATCAGATCATTGCCGGAGAGCGCAGATGGAGAGCAGCAAAGCAGGCTGGATTAAAGGATATCCCAGTTATTATAAAGGACTATGATGAACAGCAGATTGCAGAGATTGCATTGATCGAAAATCTCCAGAGAGAGGATTTAAATCCGATCGAGGAGGCGAAAGCGTATCAGTCCTTGATTGAGAAGTACCAGTTAAAGCAGGAGGAAATCGCAGAGAAGGTATTCAAGAGCCGTAGTGTGATCACAAATGCACTGAGACTTCTGAAGCTAGATGACGAGGTTCAGCTTATGCTGATGAATGGTCAGATTACAAATGGACATGCAAAGGCAATTCTGGGGCTGGAAGACAAAGAGCAGCAGCGAGCTGTGGCACAGAAGGTTGTGGACGAACAGTTAAGCGTGCGCGATACGGAAAAGTATATTAAGAATCTATTGGATAAGAAAAATGAGACAGCAGTTACCAAACCGGTTTTACAGAACCAGACACTTTATGAAACATTGGAGAGCCGTATGAAGTCTCGTATGGGAACAAAGGTACAGATCAAGAGAAAGTCCGAGGATAAGGGTAAGATTGAGATCGACTATTATTCAAATGATGATCTGGAACGTATTATTGAGCTGATGGGAATCACTGAGGATACAATCAATTAAATTGGTGAAAACTTTGAAAAAAGTGAAAAAGGACAGGGGATAACTGTCCGATCAGAGGAAAGGAAAATAAAATATGGAAATTCTGAATCAGGCGATGGAATTTACACAACAGTACAGTCTGTTCTTTTTTGCGGGTATGTTTGTTGTGATTTTGATTCTTGTAATCTGCATGACTGTCATGAACAGCAGAATGAAGGAACTGCAAACTGCATATGAAGATTTTATGCGTGGCAATGATGGAAAATCACTTGAGGGTATCTTAAAGACAGTAGTAGAAGATAACAAGCGAGTAAAAATCCAGTGCAAGCGCGATATTGATGAGATCATCAGTATGAAGAAGGGTCTCAAGGCAACCTACAAGAAAATTGGTATTATGAAATATGATACCTTCCGTGGAATGGCTGGAAAGCTTAGCTTTTCACTGGCGCTTCTTGATGGCGATGACAGTGGTTTTGTTTTAAGCAGTATGCATACACAGGATGGTTGTTATAGTTATCTCAAAGAGATTATTCACGGTGAGTCTCATGCGACACTGAGTAACGAGGAACGCGATGCATTGGCAATGGCATTAAATTATAATGTCGATGCAGCAAAGCTGGAAGAGAAACAGATGCAGCAGGCAACTTTGGTACAGCAGGATAATGATGAGCAACAGTAAATTAATCAGAGTATAAATAGAGGAATTGTAATTATAAAGAAAACGGTTTTCAGGACAGAAGAAAATGTCTTGAAAGCCGTTTCTCTATTTTATGAAAGATATGGGATTTTATTGGGGCAATGTAGCATTTGAGAAAAAGCAAATCATTAAAACAGGTACTTAAAGAATAGAAAGCAACTCATTTAACTGTTTGATCTCATAGGTTGGTGCCTGTGGCATGGTATTCGCAGCACCTTTTGGATTGAACCAGCAGGTGTCAATGCCATACCAGATACCACCGCTGATATCGGAAGTCAGAGAGTCACCAATGACAAGCGCCTGAGAAATTGGAATTTGTAATTGTTCAAATACTGCATCGAAAAATTCCTTTTTGGGCTTTTGGCAACCAAGCTCCTCTGAGATGAATAATTTGGAAATCATAGGGGTAAGCTCAGAGTGGGAGAGACGACTATGCTGAGTAGCACTTCGCCCATTAGTAATAATGGAGATCGAATAGCCTTTTTCACGCAGAATACGACATACGCGGAGTGCATCGTGGATTGGCGTGCAGTCCTCACCGAGATGTTCCTGATAAAGTCTGCTCATCAGCGCCGCATCGCCATCTTTGCCAACCGCAGCAAGGAAATCACGGAATCGTGCAACGGACAGAGCAGTGGTAGTGATTTCACCGCGCTCGTATGCCTTCCAATAGGAAAGGTTAATTTTCTGGTAAAGAGCAAGCGTTTCTTCTGAGAATGAAACATGGAAAGCGTCGCATACCTTGTGAAATGCATAAGTTTCTCCGGCATCAAAGTCAAACAGCGTGCCGTCGAGGTCAAACAATAAGTGAGTATAAGTCATGGTAATGTCCTTCCTAGTGTTAATATATGTTATCTTAACATGGAAGCGAATAATTGACAACCCGATGATGTTCCACGTGGAACATTCCACAACCCACTTTACAAAAAAGAATCCGTGGTATATAATAATTAATGTCTGTTTTGCTGATAAAACAAGGCATTCATGTGAGTATGAGAGTAGATACAGAAAGGTTTGGAAAGCTATGTTAGATATCAAGTTTGTCCGTGAGAATCCGGACGTTGTCAGACAGAATATCCGCAATAAATTTCAGGATGCAAAACTGCCGCTGGTTGATGAGGTGATCGCTCTGGATCTCCGCAACCGTGAGATCAAGAAAGAAGTAGAGACCCTTCGTGCAAATCATAAGAAGGCATCCAAGCAGTACGGCGCACTTCGCGCACAGGGAAAGGTAGAAGAGGCTGAGAAGCTTCGTGCAGAGGATGCAGCTTCCGAAGAGCGCATGGCAGCACTGAGCGCAGAGGAGAAGCAGGTTGAGGCAGATCTGAAGCAGAAGATGATGGTCATCCCGAACATCATTGATCCGTCCGTTCCGATTGGAAAGGATGACAGTGAGAACGTTGAGGTTGAGCGTTTCGGTGAACCGGTTGTTCCGGATTTCGAGGTTCCATATCACACCGATATCATGGAGTCCTTCAACGGTATCGACCTTGACAGCGCAAGAAGAGTTGCTGGAAACGGATTTTATTATCTGATGGGCGACATTGCAAGATTGCACTCCGCAGTGATTTCTTACGCAAGAGATTTCATGATCAATCGCGGATTTACCTACTGCGTACCGCCTTTCATGATCAGAAGTGATGTTGTTACCGGCGTTATGAGCTTTGCAGAGATGGATGCTATGATGTACAAGATCGAGGGTGAGGATCTTTACCTGATCGGAACCAGCGAGCATTCCATGATCGGAAAGTTCATTGATACTGTTAACAAGGAAGAGAATCTTCCATACACTCTGACAAGCTACTCTCCATGCTTCCGTAAGGAGAAGGGTGCTCACGGTCTGGAGGAGAGAGGTGTATACCGTATCCATCAGTTCGAGAAGCAGGAGATGATCGTAATCTGTAAGCCGGAAGACAGCATGATGTGGTATGACAAGCTGTGGAAGAACACGGTAGACCTGTTCCGCAGCATGGATATCCCGGTTCGTACACTGGAGTGCTGCTCTGGTGATCTGGCTGACCTGAAGGTAAAGTCTGTCGATGTTGAGGCTTGGTCTCCACGTCAGAAGAAGTACTTTGAGGTAGGAAGCTGCTCCAACTTGGGAGATGCACAGGCACGTCGTCTTGGCATCCGTGTTGTTGGACCGGACAAGACAAAGTATTTGGCTCATACCCTGAACAATACTGTAGTTGCTCCGCCGCGTATGCTGATCGCATTCTTAGAGAACAACTTACAGGCAGACGGAAGCGTTCGTATTCCTGAAGTTCTGCGTCCATACATGGGCGGAATGGAAAAGATGGTTCCGAAGAAGTAATAAAAGTAATCGAAATAATAGAAAAACGATACGATCAAAGCGATAGGAAATTGATGAAGGAGGGAATCATATGCACGCATACTTACCAGCGATCGGATTTGGACAAATTAAGAAAAAGTCTCAGCTTCAGCAGCTGTTAAGCAGCGTGCAGAGCTTCCCGGATCAGGTTCGGACCATCCGGTTGGATGAGGAGAGCAGCTTGGTTGTCTACACCAAGGAGGTCGCGCCGAATATCGGCATGATGATCTGCGGGGAAGAGGATACGCAGGGTAGCTTTCAGATGGAGTATTACGCACCGTATATCAACAGCGATATCTGTTCCTCACAGGCAGAGTGCTCAATTGAGCGTAAGAGCGCAAGAGAGGCATATGACGGTGTCTGTGACGATGCGAGACTGGGATTGAATCTGATTTTTGCTGTCAATAACTTTATGGAGTACCGAAAGTATCAGGTACTTGAGGGATTCTATCCGACTGTGACAGGTGTCTGCCTGTCTGCTCTGTGTACGCAGGGCAAAATCCTTCTTCCGATTCTGAAACGCCCAGAAGCGGCACGCCTTGCCAAGAAAAAAGAGCAGGGACGCCAGAAGCTGATCGAGGCGGCAAGAGAGGGCAGTCAGGAAGCGATCGACAGTCTGACGATCGACGATATGAATTTGAGCAATAAGGTAGGCAAGTTGTTAAACAGCTGTGATATCTATACGATGGTTGAATCGAGTATTATGCCATGTGGCATGGAATGCGATCGCTATACAATTATCGGAGAGATCATGAGCGTAGTGCCGCTTGTCAATGAAATCAGCAAGGAACCGTTGTGTCAGATGGATGTGATGTGCAATAATATCAGCATTCGTGTGTTGGTCAACCGCGCCGGACTGATGGGAGAACCGATAGCAGGACGACGTTTTAAGGGTGACATCTGGCTGCAGGGTACGGCAAACTTCGTTTGACAGACGACAGAAAGTATGCTATGATAAATGACGTATGAAGCGCCATTTTGTGGTAAAAAAGAACGGATGGCCTGCTGCATATGTGAATAAAGTTCTCTTAGTTAAATGGATATAACAGGGACCTCCTAAGTCTCAGTTGTGGGTTCGATTCCCGCAGGGAACAGT
>CAVCXB010000040.1:0-23920 GCA_963605535.1 Wujia chipingensis | reverse complement strand
GCACGAGGTTTTCTGAATGTGTTCTGGATAAATCTTACAGATGGAACTGCAAAAATATTAAAACTGGATGGATATATCACATCCGGTCTGGATAAAGAAGATCATAAATTCTTTGACTATCCAACTACCTTAAAAAAATATATTACGGAACGAGTTCATCCTGAAGATAAGCAGATTCTTTATGACAAACTCGGTATTGAGCATCTGCGGAAAGTATTTGAAAACAGGAATGAATACACAGGTAATTATCGTGTCCTTATTGATGGACAAGTTCATCATTATCAGTACAATTTAAGCAGAACAGATGGTGTTGGATTTATTACCTGCGGTTTCCAGAATATTGATGACATTATCGAAGAGCATGCAAAAGCGGAGCGGATAGAAAGAGAAAAAGAAGCCGCCCACCAAAGAGAGATGGCAGAAAGCTATGAAAAACTTGATGCGATGCGTGAAATCATTGCGGCATCCGAGATGGGGACGTGGAATATCTATCTGCTCGATGGACAAAAGCCAAGAATGGAAGCGGATGACCTCATGTTAGAGCTTCTGGGGGTTGCGGACAAAAATCTGACGCAGGAAGAAACTTATGAAGTCTGGTTTAACAATATCACACCGGATGCGGTGAAAACGGTACTGGATTGTATTGACAAAATGAAAAAAGGGATGCGTGATGAGATTACCTATCTCTGGAAACATCCTGTTTTGGGCGAGCGCTATGTGCGCTGCGGAGGCACAGCGAAGCCGGTAGAGGGCGGATTTGTGCTTCGAGGATACCATTACGATGTGGATGAAGTTGTTCGTGAGCGGCAGAAGAAAGACAAGGCACTGGCGGAGCAAATCACCATTATCGATACATTGTCGAAGAGTTTCAAAAATGTATTTGTCGCAAATTTAAATAGCGGTAGGGCAAGAGTGGTACGGCTGGCAGAAGACTATGACGTCCGTGCCGTTACGGATGTCATGGAAAATGAATTTCCATTTGATCTCGTGATCAAGCAATGGATACAGGAAAATGTGTATCTGGATGACAAGGAGAAAATGACAGAAGCCTTTGCTTTTGAGAACATTCGCAGAGTATTTTCAGAACAGAATGAATTTAGCGGAACCTATCGCAGCACAGAAGGCGGAAAGCTGCATCATTACCAGTTTGATTTTAGAAAAGCGGATGACAGCGGAAATATTGTAGCCGGTTTTCAGGTCATTGATGCGATTGTTGAAGAACATGAGCAGCAGGCGAAAAGAGAAAGGGAGTTGGAAGATGCACGTCTGCGCGGAGAAAGGGAACATGCAGCGGTTGTGAATTCTCTGTCGACAATATATTCAACTATTTTCAGTGCTGATATAGATACTTGCCAGTATCAGATATTGACCAGTGTGCCGCTTATGGGAGAGGTAGCAAAGCCCATCGGTAATTTTAATGATGTCGAGGACGAGATCCTTGATTTATTTATAGAACCAGAATGCCGAGATTCCATGCGCGAATTTTTGGATTTCAATACCCTTGCAGACCGTCTGGAAAGTGTCAATACAATTACAACAGAATATAAAGCCCCAAGCGGTCAATGGATGCAGTCACGGTTTATTGTAAAGAGGAGAGCAGCGGACGGCACAGCAAAAGAGGTTCTCTATGTTGCCAACGATATCACAAAAGAGAAGCTGCATGATCTGGAACAGCAGGAGGCATTGGCACAGGCTTTGGCGGCGGCGCAGCAGGCAAACAAGGCCAAGACTACCTTCTTAAACAGCATGTCCCATGATATCCGCACACCGATGAACGCCATCGTTGGATTCACGGCATTGGCGCAGACGCACAGCGATGATCAGGCGCAGGTGCAGGAGTACCTTGGCAAGATCAGTACCTCCAGTACGCATCTTCTGAGCCTGATCAACGATATCCTCGATATGAGCCGTATTGAGAGTGGTACCGTAAAACTCGATGAGAAGGCTGTTCACCTTCCGGATTTGCTGCATGATCTCAGAACGATGATTCAGAGTCTGATTCGTTCGAAGAATTTAAATCTGTTTATTGATACGCAGGATGTTGTGCATGAAGACGTACTGACGGATAAGCTGCGGTTGAATCAGGTGCTGCTGAATATTGTAGGCAACGCCATCAAGTTCACGCAGTCCGGCGGCGATATCATGATTCGATTGGTTGAAAAGCCTTGCACTCTGAAACAGTATACAACCTACGAGTTTTCTGTGAAGGATAACGGCATAGGCATGTCGAAGGAGTTTGTCGGACATATATTTGATACGTTCTCCAGAGAATATACTTCTACCGTCAGCGGTATACAGGGAACCGGGCTTGGAATGGCAATTACTAAGAATATCGTGGATATGATGGGCGGTGATATAAGGGTTGAGAGTGAAGAAGGAAAAGGATCTTTGTTCACGGTTACTCTGAACCTGCGGATTGGAAACGAATTTGTGAAAAATGAGCCGATTCCGGAACTGCTTGGAGCAAAGGCACTGGTAGTGGATGATAATATGGATACCTGCAGAAGCGTCAGCAAAATGCTCAGAGACATACAGATGCGCCCGGAATGGACCACCTCGGGCAAGGAGGCTATTGTTCATGCGCAGGATGCTGCGGAGATGATGGACGAATACAAGGTCTATATCATTGATTATCTGATGCCGGATATGAATGGTATCGAGACTGTCCGCCAGATACGAAAAGTCATTAGTGAGGAAGTCCCAATCATCGTGCTGACAGCTTATGACTGGGCGGATTTTGAGTACGAGGCCAGACAGGCAGGTGTAACGGCATTTGTATCGAAACCGATTTTTATGTCAGAACTTAGGGAGGTGCTGACACAGCCGGTAATCAAGGAAGGCATAGAAAACCTGGAAAGGGAAAAAGAAAAGAAGAGAACTTATGATTACAGTGGAAAGAGAGTGCTTCTGGTTGAAGATAATGAACTGAACCGCGAGATTGCCACTGCAATTTTGGAAGAAGCAGGCATGACGGTAGACTGCGCAGAAGATGGGGACATTGCGGTTTCCACTATCAACAATGCTCCTGCAGATCAATATGACCTGATCTTTATGGATATTCAGATGCCTAAGATGGACGGATATACCGCCACCAGAGAGATCAGAACATTGCCGAACAACCAGAAGGCAAATATCCCAATCATTGCCATGACTGCGAATGCCTTTGAAGAAGACAGAAGAAAATCCCGTGAGTATGGCATGAACGGACATATCATTAAGCCGATCAGCATTGAAGCAATTGCCAAAGTTCTGGATGAAATATTTGCGGTAAAAGCGTAAATGCGGTGACATTTACCGCAGACTGATTGAGAAGATAACAGTCTACGAAGACCATTTCACGATAGAATTTAAATTCGGCACAAGCATGGATGTCCACAGATAAATACCGAACGATTATCAGCATCTCGCTTCGGCGGGGTATAAGATAGAACACAATTTGTGAGGAGTGCAGGAATGGGAAAAAGAGTAGTTATGATATTATTGGCCGGAAGCATATGCCTGCTGAGTCTTGCAGGCTGTTCCGGCAAAGCATTAAACAAGGTGCAGGTAGTTGAAAAAGGAACGCAGGAAACAGTTACGCTGACCTTTTTCGGGAATAAAGCGGATGAGAGCAATGTGCATGTGATTGAAAAAATCATGAGTGAATTCATGACAGAGCATCCGGATATTGTCATTACCTACGAATCCATGAAAGGAGCGGACTATTATGAAACCTTGATGAAGCGTATGGAGACTGGCAACGGAGACGATATTTTTATGGTGGATCATGGTTCGACCACCACGCTTCAGAAAGAAGGAAAGCTGGCAGAGCTGACGGGGCTTTCTACCATCGACCGGTATACGGAAGATATAAAAGAACAGTTCATTTGTGAGGAGGGAATCTATTGGCTGCCGACAACGGTATCAGCATTCGGTCTTTACTGCAATATGGATATGCTGAAGGAGCATCATCAGACCGTACCGACAAACTGGAAAGAATTTGAAGCCGTATGTGACTATTTTGTGGAAGAAGGAATCATACCTGTAGTTGCAAATAATGATATTTCTCTAAAGACTCTGGCAATCGGAGCCTCTTATTACGAGCAATATCAAGACGGGCAGGGAGAACAGTTTTTTACAGACCTTAATTCAGGGAAGATTGGATTCGGGGAGAGCCTTTCAAAAGGTATTTCATTAGTGGATGAAATGCTGCAGAAAAAATATGTGGACGCAGACATTGCAAAGGATACTCAAAAAACATCAGACGATCTGGAAAAATTTGCCAAAGGGGAATATCCGTTTATGCTGACCGGAGTATGGGCATCGAATCGCCTGAAAAGTGACTATCATGCAGAATTCAATTATGAAGTAGACCCGCTTCCGATTCTGGAAGATGGCTCTTTGGTAGTAGTAAATCCGGATACCAGGCTTGCAGTGAATGCAGACAGCCAATATCCGGATGAAGCGAAGCTTTTTGTGGACTATTTTACTCAGGCGGAAAATTTGCAGGAGTTTTGTGAAGACCAGTGCTCGATATCACCTCTAAAGGATGGTGAGTCATCCTCTGCAAAGGAGATTCAGCAGGTGATCCAATGTTATCAGGAAGGAAGAATCGTAATCGGAGGTGATTATCGGTTGAAGTTGCCGATATGGGATTTGACAAAAGATGCGGTACAGAAGTTTCTGAATGGAACCTCAAAAACGGAAGTACTGAAGAGACTGGATGAGGAAGCAGAAGAGTATCGTTTGGAAAATGATGAAGGAGAATCCGTGTACCGATGAAACGTATTTCGAGGAATAAAGGATATTCGCAGATCATAGTCATTGGAATCATGATTATTTTTGCGGTGATATTCTATAGTATATGTTACGTAAATAATGTCAGAGATGAGCTTTGGGACAGTTCGGTGAATACAATTATGGAAAGTACAAGCCGGGCAGGAAAAATAATTTCCGAGAAGATTGATTCGGAACAGTCCATGCTCCGAAGACAAAAAGAAGCACTGGAAGCGATGGTTTCCTCTGATGCAGATCAGATTGATGCTGTACTGGATTTATTCGATTCAGATGAATATTCCATAGCTCTTGTTCTGGATCATGCTGTTTATCCAATGAACCGTACCTATGTTTTTCAGAACATCCCCGATGAAATAGGAGAAGACGGTGAAATTCTTGCGCCTTATATCAGTGAAAACACTGGAAAACGAGTGATTGCACTTGTACATAAGATTACATTTCAGGATGGTGTGTCCGGTACTCTTATAAGAGAAATAGCGGCGAACAGCCTGAATGAAGCTTTTTCTGTCAGTTTTCTGAGGAATCAGGGACATTCCTATCTGCTTGGCAGGAACGGAGATATTCTATTCCGGTCTACGACAGCAAGAGGAAACAAGACCTCGGGTAATTTGTTTAACATTCTGGAAAATGAAGATGAAAATGATAAAACAGAAATAAATGAAATTGCCGGAATCGTGTCAGACGGGAATTCCGGATGGGCTGTATTTTCCTATAATGGCGAAAGTAATCTGTATTATTTTTCGCCTGTAAAATCCACGGACTGGTATCTGGTATCCGTAGTGCTGGAGGATGTGCTCAATGAACAGACCGAGAACATCCTGATGAGGACATTTATTCTGGCCGGCATCATCGCGCTGGGGTTTGTGGTGCTGATGGGACTGCTTATTTATCGGGAGCATCAGAATCGAAAGCAGCTTGACGCTGAAAATACGTTTGAAAAACAGATGCTTATTGAGGCGAATTCTGAGGTAAAAACAATCATACTTGGAGTGAATCCGGAAACCGATACTTATAAAATGCTCTCATCTTCATCGGAAGAAGAACGCATTCAAACAGCAGCAGAAACAAAGTTTTCTGAACTGGTATCCGTGTTTGCCGGTGAGATCGATGAACAGTACCGTGAGGAATACAAAAATAAGTTTGGTACGCAGAACTTAAAGAAACTGAAAAAACAGCAGCACCCAAATGCATATTACGAGTTTACGGTACACAGAAACGGAGAAAAGCATTGGATAGGAGCGGAAGCGGTTGCGGTTCATGTGAAAAATCAGGACAGCGTGATTGTATATTCCGAGAGAGTGATTGATGAGGCGAAAAAGGAGGAGAAGGAAAGAAGACAGGTTCTTGAAAACGCACTTGATATGGCAAATCAGGCCAGTCACGCCAAGACAGTGTTCTTAAACAGTATGTCTCACGATATTCGGACACCTATGAATGCGATCATTGGTTTTACAGCCCTTGCGGCTTCGCATATAGATGATGCGGATCTTGTAATGACTTATCTTCAGAAAATATCCACATCCGGAAGTCATTTACTATCGCTGATCAACGACATTCTGGATATGAGCCGCATAGAGAGCGGCAGCATAAAAATTGAGGAAGAGCAGGTACATTTGCCGGAATTGCTCCAGGATATCAGAACCATCGTGCAGCCGGACATCGAAGCGAAACAGATGAATTTCTTCATTGATGTCAAGGATATCACAAATGAGGATGTTATGTGCGATAAGCTGCATTTCAGTCAGGTATTGCTGAATTTACTGAGTAATGCTGTGAAATATACGCCTTCTGGAGGGAACATTGCTGTCCGGGTGAAGCAAAAGTCTTTTGCCCGACCGGATCATGCGTGTTATGAGTTTAGTGTGAAGGATAGTGGAATTGGAATGAGTGAAGAGTTTCAGGCGCATGTTTTTGAAACCTTTACCAGAGAACAGACACGAACAGTAAACGGTATTCAGGGAACCGGACTTGGAATGGCAATTGCAAAGAATATCGTAGACATGATGGGTGGTATGATTTCTGTTAAGAGTGAGGAAAATGTCGGAACAGAATTTATTGTCACGATGCAGTTTCGGATATGTAAGGAAGCGGATAAGTCCGATGCTCCTGATCTGACAGATGCTTTCAAAACAGAATTCGATTTAAGGGGAAAGAAGATTCTTCTTGCGGAGGATAATGAGCTGAACAGGGAAATTGTCATGGCAATATTAGAAGATGCCGGAGTAGAGGTGACAAGCGTGAAGGATGGAATAGAAGCTGTTGAAGCTGCCGTAGCTTCCGAACCTGGGCAGTATGATCTGATTCTGATGGATATTCAGATGCCGCTGATGGATGGTTATACGGCAACGAGAGAAATCCGCACACTAAAGAATCCGGAAATTGCAGATATTCCGATCATTGCCCTGACGGCGAATGCTTTTGATTCAGACAGGAAAAAAGCATTAGAAACAGGAATGAACGGATACATAGCGAAACCGATCAGTATGGAAAAACTGATGGAGGTTATGCGGGAAGTATTGTCCTGAGTGGGTATCATGATATTAGAAAAAAGTGGAAAGGAATCGTAAATGAGTTTAATTTGTAAGGATAAAATAAAGACATTGCTTGCTATAAGCACTGTGTTGACAGCTACATTCCTGTTAAGCGGCTGTCGGACAGAGGAAAAAGTCGATACAGCAGCTGACAATAAAAAAACCATTGTGATTGGTTATGATAGTTTTGAACCATATACTTATCAGGATGTCAATGGTGATATGGTAGGAATTGACGTGGAAATTGCAAAGCAGGCCTTTGGCGAGCTTGGCTATGAACCGGTGTACAAATTAATTAACTGGGAGGATAAGGACAGCTATCTTGCGGATGGAACGATAGATTGTATATGGTCTTGCTTTACAATGACAGACAGAGAAGATAAATACCAGTGGGCAGCCCCCTATATGTACAGCCGTCAGATGGTTGCGGTACGGGATGACAGCGGTATTTATGAACTATCGGATCTTGCCGGGAAAAGAGTTGCCGCACAGGCAACCACCAAAGCTGAGACGGTTTTTTTATACGCGGAAGAGTATGGGCTTCCTGAGGTGGAACGGGTAGTCAGTGTTTCCACGACAGATGAAATGTTTGCGATATTGCGCAAGGGATATGTGGATGCCATTGCGGGGCATGAAGGTTTGATTGGGAAAATTGTGAATGATGGGACGGATACCTACCGGATGCTGGAGAAGAGCATTTATATGTCAGAGCTTGGGGTAGCCTTTGAAAAGGGAACCCATCAGGAGCTTTCCGAGCAGCTGACAGAAGTCCTTGAGACCATGAAAACGGACGGCAGTATAGGACAGATTGCTAAAAAGTATGGTCTGGATGCAGAAAAAGTAATCGGGGGGGGGTGGAGTAGAGAATGAAAAATAAACAATTGCTGAAAGGCTTTGGCGGTATTATTCTCATGATATTGGTCATCACGGGCATAGTCCTGTTTTCTATCTTCCAGTCAAGCGGCAAAAAGAATTTGCGGAATGTATTGAACGAATCCATTTCCTTTACGCAGCTGCGAGTAGAACGTTATAAAAGTTATCGGGACAACGATCAGATCAAGAGTCTGGTGAGACTTCAGGACAAGGCAGAAGCATTAAGCTGGGCGATGGCAGGAGAAAGTGATTTTGACGAGCAAAGGCTGAAAGAATATGCTGACGATCAGAGAATCAGCGGCATACTGATTCTGGATGAAAATCTTCAGACCGTGATGCAGGTTTCGAAGGATGGAACCACAGAGGATTTGTGGAAGGATATGACAGAGAGTACCTATGTGAAGAACATTCTTGAGCATCCTAAGAAAACCTATATTACCCGTCTTACAGCCGATGATGCAGTCTATGATTTTGCGGCTGTCTCTCGTCAGGATGCGAAGGGGCTTATTATTACCTATTTGCAGAGGTGTGAAGCTGGTGATGCAGCAGGTGACCTGAGTATGGAAACGCTGCTGGCAGACTTCCCGTTTGAAATGCAGGGGGTTGTCGTTATATGTGAAGATGACCTGGTTGTGGGAAGTAATCAGTCAGAATTGATTGGAAAAACAGTAGAAGAGTGTAAGGAACTGTATCAGGGATCCTTTAGTCCGGACAAGGACAGTATTGTCAGATTGAAATCGGGCAGTACCGTATGGTATGGAAGACGGGATTCTGCAGAAAATTATACTGTTTACATGTTCTTTCCGGCATCCCAGGTTTTCATGACAAGAAATATTGTATGTCTGGTCTATGTTCTGGTAGCAATCATGATTTTCATGGTTCAAATGCTGGGGAAAAATCGAACAGAAAAAGATATGCTGTTAAGAGAACAGAAGCGTCTTCGAATTATCAAGGCAATCGGACAGGCATATTTTTCGATATTTCTGGTTGATTTAAAAACACAGCAGCTGGAAGTCGTTAAGAGCAACGGGGATGATTTTTTTGAAAAAGAGGATCTTAACAAACTGTGGCTGACCGAATACGCAGAACACTACATTGACCAGGGCAGCCGCGCAGGCTATCTGGAATTTGTTGATATGACCACGGTGGTCACGCGATTAAACGAGAAGAAGACAGTATCCTTTACCTGCCAGAAGACAGACGGAAGCTGGATGCTGTCTTTGATCGTACCGCAAAGATACGATGAACATGGCAATATTGATGTCGTCCTGATTGCAAACCGGGATGTGACGGCTGAGAAAAAGCATGAGATGGAGCAGGACGAGGCTTTGAGAAATGCACTCGCCGTTGCAGAGCATGCAAGCAAAGCGAAATCCACATTCCTAAGCAGCATGTCCCATGATATCCGTACACCGATGAATGCCATCATTGGTTTTACTGCCTTGGCACAGACACATATGGATGAGCCGGCACAGGTGCAGGACTATCTGGCTAAAATTTCCACATCAAGCACACATCTGCTCAGTCTGATTAATGATATTCTGGATATGAGCCGTATTGAGAGCGGAACGGTGAAGCTTGACGAGAAGCCTGTACATATTCCAGATATCCTTCATGATCTGAGAGCGATGATACAGGGGCTTGTGAATTCAAAGAGTCTGAATCTCTATATTGATGCACAGGATGTTGTAAATGAAGATGTGATCGTGGATAAACTGCGGCTTAACCAGATACTTTTGAATATCGTGAGCAATGCGATCAAGTTCACGGAGCCGGGTGGAGATATTATTGTACGTCTTATAGAAAAGCATTGTGAGATGAAGCATTATACAACCTATGAATTATCTGTTAAGGATAATGGCATCGGTATGTCAAAGGATTTTATCGAGCATGTATTTGATACGTTTGCCAGAGAGCAAAGCTCTACGGTAAGCGGTATCCAGGGAACAGGGCTTGGCATGGCGATCACCAAAAATATCGTGGAAATGATGGGTGGCGAGATCACGGCAGAAAGCGAAGAAGGAAAGGGAACGGTATTTACCGTTACGCTGCACCTTCGTCTGGCAGATGAGCCGGTACAATTGGAGCCAATCCCTGCGCTTCTTGGGGCAAGGGCACTGGTGGTAGATGATGATCTGAATACTTGCAGAAGTGTCAGCAAAATGCTCCGGAATATCAAGATGCGGCCGGACTGGACAGCCTCCGGTAAGGAAGCAATCGTTCGCGCACAGGATGCAGCAGAAGTGAAGGATGAATATCAGGTTTATATCATTGACTACCTGATGCCGGATATGAATGGAATCGAGACGGTTCGCAGAATCAGAAAAGTCATCAGTGCAGATGTTCCGATCATCGTACTGACGGCCTATGACTGGGCGGATTTTGAATATGAGGCAAAACAGGCTGGGGTTACCGCATTTGTATCGAAACCGATCTTCCTGTCTGAGCTTCGCAAGGTACTGATGCAGCCGGTGAACAGTAAGGGAGTGGCAAAGAAAGTTCAGAATGATGCCGGTAAGAAGCAATACGATTACAGCGGCAAAAGAATCCTTCTTGTAGAGGATAATGAACTGAACCGTGAGATTGCTACTGCAATTCTGGAAGAAACCGGAATGATAATTGATTGTGCGGATGACGGGGATGTTGCAGTTGCAACGATTGAAGCAGCACCCGCAGATAAGTATGATCTTATTCTGATGGATATTCAGATGCCGAAGATGGACGGATACACAGCCACAAGGGAAATCAGAACACTGTCGGATAACCGGAAAGCCAATATACCGATCGTTGCTATGACAGCCAATGCCTTTGAAGAAGATAAACAGAGGGCATATAAAGCAGGAATGAACGGACATATTATCAAGCCTGTCAGCATGGAAGCAATCGCAAAAGTCCTTGATGAGATCTTTGCGGAAAAAGATAGCAGTATATAACGATAGAGAAAGCATCGCAAAAAGTTTTTTGGGAGGAAAAGAAGAATGAAATATAAGGAGATCGGGCTTAAGGCAGGGAGGATGCTTTGCATGCTGCTGGTCTTTCTTACAGGATGTGCAGGAACGAAAGGAATGGAAAGTGAAGGAGAACTTCCGGTGGTGACGATTGGGAGCGATTCGTATCCGCCCTATAATTATTTGAATGAAGACGGTATTCCGACCGGGATTGATGTGGAGCTGGCAACAGAAGCCTTAAAACGGATGGGCTATCAGGCAGAATTTAAATATATTAATTGGGAAGAAAAAAAGAATCTCGTAGAGGCCGGGGAGATTGACTGCATCATGGGCTGCTTTTCTATGGAAGGGCGTCTTAATGATTATCGCTGGGCTGGTTCCTATATGGTAAGCAAACAGGTGGTTGCGGTCAAGCCGGAAAGTGATATTAAGTCCCTTGCCGATCTTGCAGATAAACGGATTGCGGTCCAATCCACAACAAAGCCGGAAGAGATTTTCCTGAAACGGACGGATACTCGGATTCCCAAGCTATCCAATCTGATCAGTCTGGAAAACAGGGAATTGATGTATACTTTCCTCTCAAAAGACTATGTGGATGCGATCGCTGCCCATGAGACTTCCATCCTTCAGTACATGAAGGATTATGATGTGTCATACCGGATTCTTGACGAGCCGCTTATGACAGTGGGAATCGGTGTGGCATTTGCAAAAGATGACGACCGCGGCATCTGTGAAGAAATGAAAGAAACATTGGAAGAAATGCGTCAGGACGGAACTTCAGAAACGATCATCGGACGTTATCTGGAGAATCCGCAAAAGTACCTGGAGGTGGAAGCACTTGGATATTAAACAACAATTTATGGGAAGACGTTTCTGGCTGCTTACAGCACTGATGGCTCTTTTCGTGTTTATTCTGTCTGGCTTGTGGTTTTATCGGAGCTGCTTAAATAAAGCCGAGACCAGTCTGCTCAAAATAAGCAATTACATGAAAACCCAGTGCGCAGCTTATACCCATTATAATGCAGGAGCTGAGACGCAGGCACTTTTGCGTGCAGTAGAAAGTAACCGTGAAGTAGTCATGAAGCTGTATGACAGCCAGATGCAGGGGGAAGAAGTAAGCAGTGAATTGCTTGAATCCTATGCAGACCAGCTTTGGCTTCACGGGATTCTGATCCTTAATTCTGATGGCAGCATTCTTTGCAGTTATGCCAGGGATACCGGGCTGGAGGAGAAGCTTTTAAAACAGCTCTTCAAGGAAACAGTGCTCACCGGAAGCGGCTACGCAGAGAGATCCTACTGCCAGAGAATCTATTTTCAGAATGGCGGCTACATTAATGTGGCGGCAACGTCCGGAAAAGATGAAACGGGCATGGTGATTAGTTACTATTATATTTCACCGGAAAGTGCCAAGGCATATTCGCTGACTTTGCAAAGCCTCCTGGAAGGATACCAGATTTCTACAGACGGAACAATCATGGTGACGGATGAAGGAAAGGTAGTTGCCTGCAATGATGAGGCTTTGATCGGGGAGAGTACGAAAGAGAATACGGTGATTCAGACATTAAAGGAGAACCGTGACAGCCATCATATTTGCCATATCCCCGCAGAAGAAAGCTACGGTGTCATGCTAAAGCAGAGGGATTACTATATTTATGCCTATATTTCGGAGAAAGCTGTCTTTTCTTCCCTCCTGAAAAATGTTCTGATCGTGATGGTGATTTATTTCTGCGGGGTCTTAGCCATATGGCTGATGATGCAGCGATCCAGACGTGATTACCTGAAGCAGGAAATGGAAAAGGAACAGAAGTATAAGCTTGAGTTTCAGGAATTGGCCAGGAAAGCCGATGCCGCAAATGTGGCCAAGACAGAATTTCTTCAGAGGATGAGTCATGACATCCGTACGCCGATCAATGGAATCTGCGGCATGGTCGAGGTGGCCGAGCATTATGCAGATAACCTGGATAAGCAGGCGGAATGCCGCAAAAAGATCCGGGATGCCTCCCATCTCTTGCTGGAACTTATCAATGAAGTGCTGGATATGGGAAAGCTGGAATCCGGAGAGGTAGTTTTGGAACAGCAGCCATTTGATCTTCAGGACATTATGGACGAGGTGCTGGTTGTGATCGAAAAACTGGCTTCGGAGCAGGGACTGACCCTGATCCGGGAAGATTTTAAGGTTAATCATTGGAAACTGATCGGAAGCGCCAGACATGTGAAACGACTGCTCATGAATATCATGAGCAATGCTGTGAAGTACAATAAAGAAAATGGAACCATATCCATCCGGTGCCAGGAACTCCCTTCGAAGGAAGAAGGAACAGCATTACTGGAATTCATTTGTGAAGACACAGGGATCGGCATGAGTGAAGCATATCAGAAAAAGATCTTTGAACCTTTCACGCAGGAAAACACCGGGGCACAGTCGAAATACGGCGGAAGTGGACTTGGCATGCCGATCGCAAAAGACCTGGTGGAAAAAATGAACGGAACGCTTGAATTTGAAAGCGAAGAAGGAAAGGGTACGACATTTATCGTCCGGATTCCGTTTGTGATCGATCAGAGTCAGGAAGAGAAAGAGAAGTTGAATGATTCCGCTGACAAGCCTTCTATTCAGGGATACCATATTCTGCTTGTAGAGGATAATGAGCTGAATATGGAAATTGCGGAATTTGTACTGGAAAAAGAAGGTGCAGTGGTAACTAAGGCCCGGAACGGAAAGGAAGCAGTGGAACTATTTTCAGAATCTGCGACCGGTGAGTACGATGCGATCCTTATGGATATGATGATGCCGGTGATGGATGGATACCAGGCGGCCAGAACCATTCGGGCGATGGACAGAGAGGATGCAAAGACGATCCCGATCATAGCCATGACGGCCAATGCCTTTACCGAGGATCGCATTAAATCAAGGGAAGCCGGAATGAATGCTCATATCTCAAAACCGCTGGATCTGGAGCTGCTGGTAGAAACCTTACACACAATGGTAAGTCGTTTGTGACACGTATGAAGGATACAAGGAGAAATCGGAACTATGGAAAACAAGACAAAGATTATGATCGTGGATGATGCGGAGATGAACCGCCAGCTTTTGATGTCGATCCTCGGAGAGGAATATACCTATATTGAAGCAGAGGACGGGAATCAGGCCTTACATCTGCTGCAAAAGGATCTGAGCATCGATCTGATGCTTTTAGATATCAACATGCCGAAGATGGATGGTTTTCAGGTTCTCGAACGCATGAATCGGTTTCACTGGATCAGTGAAATCCCGGTGATCATGATTTCATCGGAGGAAAAAAAGGATGTGATCGAGCGCGCCTATATCTTTGGTGCACAAGACTATATCCGCCGTCCCTTTGACACTTTTATCGTGCAGCGGCGTGTGCAGAATACACTGAATCTTTATATCAATCAAAAACGTTTAAAACAGATGGTTTCAGATCAGATTTATGAGAAGGAAGAGAATAACAATCTGATGATCGGCATCTTAAGCCAGGTTGTGGAATTCAGAAACAGCGAAAGTAGAGAGCACATCCTTCATATTCGAACCATCACGGAACTTTTGCTGCGTCAGATCGTAAAGAAAACCGATGAGTATCATCTGTCGGAAGCGGATATTGCCATGATCACAACCGCTTCAGCACTTCACGATATCGGAAAGATCAGTATACCGGAAGAAATCCTGAATAAACCAGGAAAGCTGACACCGGAAGAATTTAATACCATCAAACAGCATACAACGATTGGTGCAGATATCATCAAACAGATGTATACCGGTCAGGATAAACCTCTTTTGCAGTTGGCATGGCAGATCTGCAGATGGCATCATGAGCGTTGGGACGGACGCGGTTATCCGGATGGGTTACTTGGTGAAAGTATTCCAATCAGTGCTCAGGTTGTTGCCCTTGCGGATGTCTATGATGCGCTGACCAGCAAGCGTTGTTATAAAGATGCCTTCGATCACGAGAAAGCCCTGGAGATGATCCTTGCAGGGGAATGCGGTGCATTTAATCCGTTCCTTCTTAGCTGTCTTAGGGATATCGCTCCAAAACTTCGCGGCATCGCACCGTATCAGCCGGAGGAAGATGTATACCGCCATGAGGCAGACCGTCTGGCTGTGGAAATGATGAAGAAAGAAAAGATCGGTCACAGTGATCGGGCGCAGCATGTGCTGAATGCCATGCAGGAACGGGCAGATTTTTTTGCATCTCTCTGTGGAGGACTTCAGTTCGATTATAATGCGATTTCCAAACAGGCGAATATCGTAAACTATAACGAGCTCCCGCATTGCCGCCATTCTGTTTTAAATATGGAAGATACGGTAACCTTTAACAGGATTAGCCAGAGGGATCTTCACCGGATCGAGGAGGCTTTGGCGGCTACGACACCGGAAAACAAGGAATTTACCTTAAATATCATGCTGGACCTGGATGGACAGTTTGAATGGTGTGACCTGCATGTTCACACACTGTGGTCAGACCTGTCTCCTGAGCATTATGTTGGTATCATTGGTCAGATTAAAGAAACGGCAAAGACCGTGGCTTCCGTGCCAGCCCTGGATGGGATCATGATGGAGAATCATGCTAAAGGTGAAGAACTTCAGAGATCACTTTCGGAGTTAAAGCAGATCTTTGATGTGGTCCGCCTGGTCGATCCTGCCGCAGGTGTAGAGTTGATGCTTGATGAAAACGGTCTTATCAGGAGAACGGACAGAAGGTGTGGAGATTCCTGGGAAAATAGCGGAACCTGTACAAACTGTATTTCTACGCGTGCACTGGCACAAAAGACCAGTTTGAACAAAATGGAATTTGTAAGAAATAATATGTATTATGTCTCTGCAAAGTACATGTGCATCAATGGGACTCCGTGCGTCCTGGAAATGCTCTCGAAAATGAAAGAGGGACGTTGGATTGATGCAAACGGGACACGTTTCCTTCTGGATGAGTACCGCAGAGAGACCAGAGAATTGTTTTCCGATCCCCTGACAGGAGCTTATTCCAGACGATACTTTGAAACTTACATTTCACACCTGGAAGGCATGGGATGTGTGGAGATTATCGACGTGGATCAGTTTAAGCAGGTCAATGACATCTACGGACATACAGTGGGGGATGTGGTGCTGTATGATATCGTGGCAGCGATCCAGTCCTGCATTCGAGCAACGGATATCCTGATCCGCTATGGCGGAGATGAATTTCTTTTGTTGTTTCCACAGATTTCGGAAGAAAATCTGTCTGTTAAAAATGCCAGGATCCGGGAAGCTGTAAAGCAGATCGTCATACCGGAGTATCCGGATCTGAAGCTCTCCGTCAGCATTGGCGGGGTCTGTGGAGTGCATCCGATCAAAGAAGCCATCCGTCAGGCTGATGAGCAAATGTACCGCAACAAGAAAAAAGCATAGACATGAATTATTTAAAAGCAAGGGAAAACTCGCACCACTGGTGCGAGTTTAGGAGAAGTGTATGGAAAGCGATGAAATTATTGAATATGAGCCGCTTGTTAATGATTTGAAAGCGTTACTTCACAGATGCCATACCGAAAGGGAAAGAGTATGATTACAGCCTTCCGGCAGTGCAGGAAGTACAGTTCTCTTCCAAGCTGTTTGATTGTGAGTGGTACTCAAAAGCAAAAAAATTACACTGCGGAGCAGAGAAAACAATTTCGGCTTGAAAAGGAGAAGCCGATACTGGAGGTATTCTGGAATTGGCTGGATCAACAGCGCCCAAACAAAGGAACCCGTTTGGCGAAAGCGGTAAACTATGCCCAAAATCGGAAAGACATGTGGAGACGGTAGTGCTATTGGAAAAGGTAAGATAATATTGCGTCAATGTGGTATGTGATGCGAGTATTCTAATAAGAAAAAGAAAAGACAAACTAAAACAAAAAATAAGAAGGAACGGAAAGATGAGAAAGAAATACGAAAAAATAGTAAGCGACATCAGCGAAGGAAAGTATACAGGACGCGAACTTGTACTTATGGGTGTGGTTTTGTTTCTGTTAGGAACCGTGATCGGAATGTTTTGTTCTCCACGCAAAAATCAGATGTTTGGATGCTATAATGGGACAAATGGTGCCTATAGTCCAGATACCGATGCGGATGAAGAAAACGAAACGGAAGAATAAATAAAAAGCAAATAGAAAAAGTAAAATAGCTAGTGATTTGTGTTCGCATGAATCCAACTCTACGATTCGTAGGTAGCGAAGGTTCTCCATATACCGTACAATAGGCACATGGAGGTAAAAGTATTATGAATCAATATGTAACAGGAACTACGATTAAGGAATTGCGCGAGAAAAATAAGATTACGCAGGTGCAACTTGCTGAAAAGATTGGAGTAAGTGATAAGACGGTTTCCAAGTGGGAGACAGGAAAGGGGTATCCAGATATTACGCTGTTGGAACCAATTGCGGATGCGCTTCGCGTATCAGTTGCCGAGTTAATTACGGGAAATCCAGTGCGCAATTCCAATTGATGACCGGAATGGTGGATACGACAATACACAAGAGAGAAGAGAACTGGAAAAAGCAGCAAAAGAATTGTTTGGGTAAGTTTTATGTGGGAGATTCTGTAATTGCAGAGTCTCCTGCTTTCTTTTTGTCGTGTATTGAAAAGCATAGATTCTGATGGTACAATAAGTAAAAATTGGAAGGAGAGGGAGAACGCATGAAAGAGAATATTCGAGAAGTAACATTGGAAGAACTGCCAGAATGTGTACAAGTGATTCAAAATGCATTTAAGACAGTTGCAGATCAATATGGTTTTACAATTGAAAATGCCCCTCGATTTACTGCATTTTCAATAAATGAAAATCGTTTGAAACAGCAGCTTTGTGTGGAGAAGAGACCAATGTATGTGTTCTTACTTGATGGTAAAATTGTAGGATACTATTCACTTGCACTGTTAAGTAAGAAAGAAATAGAATTGAATAATTTATCCGTTTTACCGGAATATAGGCATCATAAGATTGGAACAAAGCTGCTTCAAGATTGTTTTGAACGCGCACGAAAATTAGAAGCAGAAAAAATTAAAATTGGTATTGTGGAAGAAAATACGGTTTTAAGAGCTTGGTATGAAAAAAATGGATTTTATCATACAGGTACACAAAAATTTGACTTTTTTCCATTCACTTGTGGATATATGGAAAAGAAAATTTAAAAACATAAATCTAAAATGGATGTTGAATTGCAGAAGGAGAGACACACTATGGTAAAGCCGATTATGAAGGATATATTTTTTCTGGGACAAAAGTCAGAGGAAGCGACGAAGGCCGACTTGCAGGTAGGAAAAGACTTGGAGGACACGCTTGAGGCAAATCGTGAGGGCTGTGTAGGCATGGCAGCAAACATGATTGGCGTTAAAAAGAGAGTAATCATTGTCAACATGGGTTTGGTAGATCTTGTCATGTTCAATCCAGTTTTGTTGAAGGCGGACACACCGTATGAGGCAGAGGAAGGCTGTCTGTCCCTTGTTGGTGTGAGAAAAACAACGCGCTATCAAAACATCGAAGTTGAATATCTTGATAAAAACTGGAAAAAGAAAAGAATAAAGCTCAGTGGCTGGTATGCGCAGATCTGTCAGCATGAATTGGATCATTTGGAGGGAACTATTATTTAAACGGAAAATTTGCGTGTAAACGGTAAAAGATTGGAGAGGCATAGAAGAGGATTCTGATTACAGGGGCAAAGGGATTTGTGGGACATAAGCTTATGGAATTGTGCAAGGATACGATTGCATTGCCATCCCTTCGGAATGCAACGCAGGAGTAGTGCCGGGTGATGTGGAAAAAATCATTACAAATGGAACTTCGGCGGGTGGCGCGCTCTCCGCATTAGCCGGAGCAACAGGAAATGCAAAGGAATATGAACCGTATTTAAAGGAAATTGGAGCAGCCACGGCGCGAGATGATATTTTTGCGGCAAGCTGCTATTGCCCGATTCACAATTTGGAACATGCAGACGCTGCATATGAATGGCTTTTTCAGAAAGAGACGACGTATCACAGAATGAATTTTGAGATGACGCCAGAGGGATCAAAGATGACGCCTATTGTGGGCAAGCTCGATGAAGAGCAGCAGGAATTGTCAAAAGAATTGAAGGCAGCCTTTCCTGCTTATGTAAACAGCTTAGCGTTAAAAGATGAATCAGGCAATGAACTGATACTTGAGGAAAATGGAGAAGGCTCGTTTAAGGAGTATGTAATGCATTTTGTGCTTGCAGCGGCGGCAAAAGAAAAGGCAACACATGATTCACAGAACCGCTTGAAAGAGCTTATGGTTTCGGGAAGCGAAATTGAAGATCAGGATTATATCACATCGGCGGGGATTGATGTGGATGCATATGTGGCAAAAATTACGCGCATGAAGCCGACACCTGCGTTTGATTCGATTTCGCTTGACAGCTGTGAGAATGAGGAATTTGGAGACGAGAATGTATTTGCAAGACATTTTACCGAGTTTGCCGCGCAGCATTCAAAAGTGAATGGAGAACTCGCAGATGCGAAGGTGATTCGCATGATCAATCCAGTTCCATTTATTCAAGATGAAAATTGTGACATTGCGAAAAATTGGAGAATTCGTCATGGCGCATTTGACCGTGATACCTCGATTGCAATTCCAGTGATTTTGGCGACCCTTTTGAAAAATAAGGGATATCAGGTTGATTTTGCTTTGCCGTGGGGCTTGCCGCACAGCGGAGATTATGATTTGGACGAATTATTTGCATGGATTGATGAATTGGCAAAATAATTTAATCGGCGGCTCTTTTCGTGCAGCTTTTAAAGTGCTATAATAAAAATAGTATCATAAAAATAATATCATTACAATAATTCGCAAAATGGTTAATAAAATTGTGATAAAAAATTGTGATAACGATTCAAAGTTGCAGGAGGATAAGAGAAAATGGAAATTAAAGATTGGACTTATGAAGAATATCCATCCTTTGATGAGGAAGTGGAAGGTGCTGTTCGGATTTTGACAAGCGGAGATGAGATTGGAACCTATATTTATCCAAGCGTTGAATATGCAAATGTGGATGGCGTGCCGCTGCATTTACTAATCATTAAGCCGCAGTCACGAAATCTGGACCACAGCGATCTGACACAAAAAAAGTATCCATGTCTGGTTTACGTGCAGGGATCAGCATGGTTCAAACAAAATGTAAATGCCAAGGTGGGATTGTTGGCAAGATTCGCGGAGAAAGGCTATGTAATTGCGATTGTAGAGTATCGTCATTCTGGAATTGCACCGTTCCCGGCGGTTGCAGTAGATACGAGAAATGCGATTCGTTTCATGAAGGCACATGCCGCAGAATATGGTGTCGATGCAAATCATGTTGTTGTCGGCGGCGATTCTTCTGGCGGTCATGCGGCAATGTTTTCTCAGATCGTGCAGGACGATGAGGAAAAGACGAATCTCTTCCCGGGCGTGAGTGCTGCGGCAAAGGGCATCATTTCTTTCTATGGTGCCAATAGTTTGATGATCGAAGATGGTATGCCAAGCACGGTAAATCATCATCTGCCAGACAGCCCAGAGGGAAAAGAGGCAGGCGGTGTCAATCTGCGTGAGCATCCAGAAATTTGCCAGAAGTTGTCCGTTGAGTGCAACGTGAATGAGAATACACCACTGCCTCCTGTTTTGATGTTCCATGGAACAAAAGACCGCACGATCAATCCACGCGTCAGCGCCATCGTGTACAAAAAACTCAAGGAATGTGGCAAAGATGTAAGTCTGTATTTCTTAGAGGGCGCAGACCACGGCGGAAGTGAGTTCTGGACCGAAGAGATTCAGACGATCGTGATGCAATTTATCGCGCGGGTGATGTAATTTGTTACAGTATTTATTACAATATTTATTACAACATTTCTATCAGTTACGCTGAAATCTCCGGTGCTTCCGGGGCCTGTGGCACATCTTTTAAATCATGTTGAATATTTCGGAATCGTGCACGCAACTCCAAAAATGAATACAAGAAAAGAGAGGTAAGAATAATGGAAAATGTGAAGAAAAACTTTGGATTTGGCTGTATGCGTCTTCCAATGAATGGCGATGTCGTGGACATTGAGCAGACAAAGAAAATGGTAGATCGCTTCTTAGAAGAAGGTTTCAACTATTTTGATACCGCACACGGCTATATCGGTGGTAAGAGTGAGCTTGCATTAAAGGAATGTCTGACCAGCCGTTACCCGCGCGATCAGTATGTACTGACCGATAAGCTGACCAATTTCTTCTTTAAGAAGGAAGAAGATATTCGTCCATTTTTTGAGCAGCAGCTTGAGTGGTGTGGTGTTGATTACTTTGACTTTTATCTGATGCTCGCAAGCACAATAAGCCGGTGATCGTAATGGAGCCAGTAAAGGGTGGCAATCTTGTCAATTTGCCAGAGGCAGCAAAGGCTGTATTTGATGAGCTGCATGGTGGCAGCCCAGCCAGCTATGCAATCCGTTTTGCAGCAGGCTTTGAGGGTATGATGATGGTTCTTTCCGGTATGAGCAACATGGAGCAGATGGAAGATAACTTAAGCTACATGAAGGATTTCAAGCCGCTTAATGAGAAGGAGTTAGCGGCAGTCGCAAAGGTTCAGAAGATCTTTAAAGATATGAATCTGATTCCATGTACGGCCTGTCGTTACTGCGAGGCTGGATGTCCAAAGCAGATCAAGATTCCGGATTTGTTTGCCGTTATGAACACGAAGCAGATCTATCATGACTGGAATGCAGATTACTATTACAATGTCGTACATACCGCACCGGGCCGCAAGGCTTCTGACTGTATCAAGTGCGGCAAGTGTGAGAAGGCATGTCCACAGCACCTTCGCATCCGTGATCTTCTTGTTGATGTTGCAAAGGAATTCGAGAACAAATAAATTAACAAATTGAGAGCCATCGGCTCAAAATAGATAAGCAAAAAAGCTGCCACAGTCTTGTGAAGAACTGTCGCAGCTTTTTCTAAGAGCCATTTTTTTAGAATTCAATTTCCTTTAAATATCTTGCAACTGCATCCTGCCAGGTCGGAAGTGGAGTAAATCCATTCTCAACCAGCTTGGACTTTTCCAGGCGGCTGTTAAACGGTCTTGCAGCCTTGGAAAGACCATACTCAGCAGTAGTAACAGGAAGAACGGTAACCTTGTCCTCGCCGTACTCGGTGCGTCCGAGAAGAGTAGCCTGACGGAAGATTTCCTTTGTGAAATCATACCAGCTGATATAACCACCCTCGTTTGTTACATGATAGTAGCCGTACTTGTCAGTTTCGATCATGTCAACAAGCAGTCTTGCAAGGTCAAAGGTATAGGTCGGTGTACCAATCTGGTCATTGACTACCTTTAAGGTGCTGTGAGTCTTGGCAACATTTAACATTGTCTTGATGAAGTTCTTTCCGTTCTTGCCAAATACCCATGCAATACGCACGATAAAGTAGTTGTCAAGTGTGCTGGAAACAGCCAGCTCACCGTCAAGCTTTGACTGGCCGTAAACATTTAATGGCTTGTAATCCTTGCAGTCTGGTGTCCACGGAGTAGTACCCTGACCGTCAAATACATAATCGGTGCTGATGTAAACCATCTTGCTGCCTGTTTTCTTGCAGGCCTTTGCGATGTTTGCGGTACCGTCCGCATTGATTGCGTGTACTTTATCCTTCTTGTCCTCATCCTCAGCCAGATCAACGGCAGTCCATGCAGCGCAGTGAACAACAACATCTGGCTTTAACTCACAGATGATCTTGTCAACAGCATCCGCATCTGTGATATCAAGCTGAACATACGGCATGGAAACAACAGCAGTACCGTCAGCGGCGCCAGAATATTCTGGTGCGATATCGGTTCCGATTCCCTCATAGCCACGCTTTGCCAGCTCATTCATTACGTCATGTCCGAGCTGACCGGCAACTCCAGTAACAAATACTTTCATAGCGACCTCCATTAGCGGTTTCCGTACATCGTCTCGTAGTAGTTCTGATACTCACCAGAGATGATGGTCTCCCACCACTCCTTGTTGTCTAAGTACCACTGAATGGTCTTCTTGATACCGTCAGCGAACTTGGTCTCTGGCAGCCAGCCTAACTCATTGTGGATCTTGGTCGGGTCGATTGCGTAACGCATATCATGTCCCTTACGGTCACCTACGAAGGTGATCAGGCTCTCAGGCTTTCCAAGCTCCTTGCAGATGATCTTAACGATGTCGATATTCTTCATCTCGTTGTGTCCACCAACATTGTAAACCTCACCAACGCGTCCCTTGTGGATGATCAGGTCGATTGCACGGCAGTGATCCTCAACGTACAGCCAGTCACGAACGTTCTCACCGGTACCATAAACCGGCAGCGGCTTGTCATTTAATGCATTTGCGATCATCAGCGGGATCAGCTTCTCCGGGAAGTGATACGGGCCGTAGTTGTTGGAGCAGCGGCTGATGGTAACAGGCAGACCGTAGGTTCTGTGATAAGCAAGAACCAATAAATCAGCACCAGCCTTAGAAGAACTGTATGGGCTGCTGGTGTGGATTGGAGTCTCCTCGGTGAAGAACAGATCCGGGCGGTCAAGCGGCAGATCGCCGTACACCTCATCGGTGGAAACCTGATGATAACGTTTGATGCCATACTTGCGGCAAGCATCCATTAAAACAGCAGTTCCAAGAATGTTGGTATTTAAGAAAACTTCCGGATTTTCGATGGAACGGTCAACATGGCTCTCAGCAGCAAAGTTTACAACGATGTCTGGATGCTCCTCCTCGAACAGCTTGTAAACAGCCTCGCGGTCGGTGATGCTTTCCTTAACAAAACGGAAATTCGGGTTGTCCATAAC
>CAVCXB010000039.1:0-24020 GCA_963605535.1 Wujia chipingensis | reverse complement strand
CAAAATCCCAAAAAGTGGAAGGTTTTTTTATATTATTTTTTACTCGTCAGAGCTGTGAAATAATTGCTACAAAAAATTCTTGCAGTAGTCAGATTCGCATAAGGTGAAAGACATTTTTGCCAAATTGAATGGAGAATTCAATGACAAATGTATAAAAACCTGTTATAATGATTTCATCAAATATGTTTTTTTGCAAGATAGACATCAGAAGAGGTCTATGGGGGAAAAACAAAGATGATAACATCTGTTTTTCAGAGAGCAACTTGTATAAGAATTATCTGGATAATACTTTTAAAGAAAGATAAATGGAGGAAAATAGATAGTGGAAAAACTCAGACAGGACATCCGCTCAAATCAATTTGAGCGGGTATACCTTATTTATGGGGAGGAACGTTACCTGATTCAGATGTATAAGAATCAGGTAAAAAAGGCAATCATCAAAGATGACACGATGAATTTTAATCAGTATACCGGAAAGGGAATCTCTGTTCAGGAGGTGGAAGATACCGTAATGACGCTTCCATTTTTTGCAGACCGAAGACTGATTTTGTTGGAAGATACCGGACTGTTTAAAAGCAGTGATGAACATTGGAGTAATTTGGTAAAAAATATTCCGGACAGCTGTCATATGCTCTTTGTGGAGCAGGAAGTGGACAAGCGAAGTCGCATGTATAAGGCGGTAAAGGATTGCGGATATTGTGTGGAAATGACGCATCCATCCATTCAGCAGCGTACCCAGTGGGTTTTAAAAGGATTTGGACGCTATGGATTAAAGATTACACAATCAGCGCTTGATTCGTTTCTGGAAAAAACAGGCGATGACATGGAAAACATCCGAAATGAGATGGAGAAACTTGCTTCCTTTTGCATGGGAAAGGAGGGCATTACGAAAGAGGATGTTGATTTTGTATGCACGGAGCAGACGGAAAACCGCATTTTTGAAATGACACAGGCAGTAGCAGAGGGAAAGACACAGCATGCACTTGAATTGTATTACGATTTACTGGCATTGAAAGAGCCAGGCATGCGTATTCTGTTTTTGATTGCACGTCAGATGAATCAGCTTCTTTGTGTAAAAGAGATGGAAGCCAGTCGCCAGAATAAGGATCAGATTGCTGCGGCATTAAAGGTTCGCCCCTTTGTTGTAAATAAACTGCTTGGTCAGGCTCGTCAGTTTACGATTCCTCAGCTGACTGGATGTGTGGAGCGATGCGTCGAGCTTGAAGAGGCAGTAAAGAGAGGAAATATGAATGAACGCATTGCAGTAGAAATGGTATTGTTATCAATTGCGAAACGTATGGAGTAAAGTGAGCAAACACTAACGATCATACTTGTGCATTATAATATAAATATAGTAATTAGGAATCATTTGCATTAAAAAAAGCTGTCTGCATAACACAGACAGCTCTTTGAAGTTTCATGTGAACTGATTAGTTCATAGCGTTAACAGCCTTGTTCATACGGCTGATCTTTCTGGATACAGTGTTATCATGATAAACACCCTTGGATGCAGCCTTTCTCATTACGGACTCAGCCTCAACAACTGCAGCCTGAGCAGCAGCCTTATCGCCTGCAGCAACAGCGGTCTCTACCTTCTTGATGTAGGTCTTTACCTTAGAACGAGCGGACTTGTTTCTGTCTGCCTTTGCCTGACTAACTAAAACTCTCTTCTTTGCGGACTTAATATTTGCCATGGGGCACCTCCAAAAATTTCTAATTTTTTTCTATTTATTCTGGTTTGAAAACGATACTGTGTATCACTCGAAAACACCGTTTCAACACAAGTGGTATCATAGCTTAAAAATGTTGATCTGTCAATACATATTTTGAAAAAAATTGCAAAAAATAAGAAAAAGTTTTACATGTAAAACAATATTGAACTGTTGCAAAAGTTTTACATGTAAAACAAACCATCAAATCAGGGTAAGCAAAAACAGAAATAAGTTTTTAGGAGTGTTAATAGGATGACAATGGACAGAGCAACAATGATGTACACCGATCTTGCGGTAGAGATTCAGGAAGAATGCAGAGGGGATAAGGGAGAGATTCCCGGGGTTGTATTGGAGAAGTACGAAGAAGGAAACGATACTGATGCGAGTAGAGTTGACGTTACGAAAATTGAGATCAAAACGGCAGAGGGAGTGGCGCGGATGAGCCGACCGATCGGCACCTACCTTACAATTGAAATAAAAGTAGGAAAAGAAAGCGAAGAAACCGTTGATCTATCTGGTATTCTTGCTTCTTATCTTCAAACGCTAATTCCGAAAACAGCGCGTTCGATTTTGACGGTCGGGCTTGGAAACGCATCTATGACCGCAGATGCACTTGGCCCACGAACAGTTGAAAAGATGGCACAGTCCGGAATGGCTTCCTATGCGTCGATGATCATTCCGGGTGTGTTTGCGCAAACCGGAATGGAGAGCAGTGAAATCATTAAAGGAATTGTACAACGTATGGAACCAGATTGTATTATCACAATTGATGCGCTGGCAGCACGAAGTGCGTTTCGCCTGGGCAAAACAGTTCAACTGACTGATACCGGAATTCGGCCAGGCTCTGGTGTGGGGAATACGCGAAAAGGAATTAATCTGGATACGATGGGGGTTCCCGTGATTGCGATTGGAATTCCGACCGTTGTGAGTGCAGCGGCAATCGTTTCAGATGCGATGAATGCCCTCAAGCGTATCGGCTACAATGAAAGTATTCTGGGAAGTATCGCTATGTTAGATCAGGAGGAATATTATCAGCTGATATCCGAAGTATTTGCACCAAGTTTGGGCGATTTGTTTGTTATGTCCCGAAATCTTGATGCAGAGCTTGATGATATGAGTAGTCTCCTTGCAAGGGCATTGGAAAATGTGATTTGCAATCACTGCTGCCGATAAAACTGCCAATAAGTTAGAAAATGGAATACCAACGATGAACGTCTGCATAGGATAGCCCAGAAGATTCTTCAAATAAGATCCAGACAGGATCAAAGAAAAATCAAAATAAAATCCGAATAAAAATAATAAAGACAACTCAAAAAAGGAGATTTGCGATGTCCATGTATCGAAGTCGAAATGAGCGCCAGAAAGAGAAACTAGCAACGGTATTTCTTTGGCTGTTGGCACTTGGCTGCGCATTTTATATTTCATGGATAATCAATCCGCATCCTATCAAACAGGGGATCAGATGGGTAGGGGATCAAACCGAACAATTTTTTGATCGCTGTGCCACACAGGCTCTTATGCAGACGCTTCCGTCAATTTCCTGCTTTTTTCTTTCTCAGAGTTCCAATCAGATTGAGAATACAGATACAGGAGTGGAAGCCGATACTGCTGTTATAACGGCAGATCCATTTTATACAAAGTATCTGAGTTTTTCACAGCCGGGTGATGGTTAAAGGAAACTGTCGCTGTGTACGGTCGGTGTCATCGGAACCGGACGCATCGGTGAAACGGTAATCAAGCATTTAAGCAGCTTTGGCTGTAAATTGCTTGCTAAAGGGATTTCCAAATGTTTGCGTATCACCTCATATGGCATTTTATACCGATTAGGCCGTTGCCGATATGGTGGAAAATGCAGTAAATGGACTGATGGGCTTTTGCTTAACACCAGACGAAGAAAATTCGCTTGAAGTGCGATAAGAACTGCAATAAAAAATTTGCTTGTGCAACACCTCTATTTATGTTATGATACTTCAGATAGAAGTTTTGATTACGTTAAGACTATATTAAAAAAGTTGAAATGGAGGAGAAGCAATGCGTATTTTGATTGAAAATGGACGGCTTTTGGACCCTTCCAGAGAACTTAATATTCAGGAAAGCCTGTGGATCGAGGATGGTATCATCTGCGAGAAACAGGCTTTTTCTGCGGATTTGGCTGACCGTGTGATTGATGCAGCTGGCGGCTGGGTGGTACCAGGCCTGATTGATCTGCATGTTCATTTCCGTGATCCGGGCCTTGAATATAAGGAAACCATTGAGACTGGTTGTGCGGCCGCAGCACACGGGGGTTATACAACTGTGTGCCCGATGCCAAATACAAAGCCATCAACAGACTGCCCAGATGTCGTTAAGGAAGTGCTCGATAAGGCCGCTGCCGCGTGTGGTGTCCATGTACTCCCAGTTGGCGCTGTTACCGTAGGTCAGAAGGGTGAAAAGCCAACCGATGTTGCTGCAATGAAGGCAGCTGGAATTGCTGCAATCAGCGAGGATGGAAAGTCGGTTATGAACTCCGAAGTCTATCGTGAGGCGATGGTACAGGCAGCAGAATGCAATGTTCCAGTATTTGCCCACTGCGAGGATATCAATCTGGTTCACGGTGGCTGCATGAATGCTGGAAAGCGTGCGAAGGAGCTTGGTCTTCCGGGTATCTCAAATGCGGTAGAGGATATCATTACTGCCAGAGATATTTTGCTTGCAAATGAGACAGGCGCACAGCTTCATCTGTGCCATTGCTCCACAAAGGAGAGTGTCAATCTGGTAAAATGGGGCAAAAAGATGGGCGTAAAGCTGACTGCCGAGGTGTGCCCGCATCATTTCTCTCTTTCCGATGAGGACATCCCATCGGCAGAGGATACCAATTATAAGATGAATCCGCCGCTTCGTTCCCCAGAAGATGTAGAAGCGATTAAGCAGGCCTTAAAGGATGGTGTTATGGAAGTAATTTCAACCGATCATGCACCACACCACGCTGATGAGAAGGCGAAGCCATTTACACAGGCTCCGTTTGGTATTGTCGGCCTTGAGACGGCAGTTGCTCTGACGATCACCAATCTGGTTCGTACTGGATGGCTGACACCAATGCAGATGATCGCATATATGAGCACCAATCCGGCAAAGGTTCTTGGTATCGACAAGGGAACCTTAAGACCGGGAAGCTGTGCGGATGTAACCGTAATCATGCCAGATGAATCTTATGTAATTGATGCTTCTTCTTTTGCTTCAAAGGGAAAGAATACACCATTTGATGGTCAGAAGGTATGGGGCCGTATTGCAGCAACCATCGCAGATGGAAAGATCATTTACGAGAAGTAAGAACTAGTAACGATCAAGAAAAGTTAGAATAAAGAAGCTGCAATAGAAAGAGTCAGAACTAGTAAAAAAGCGGAATAAAAAGGGGAAAAGCAAAAAAGGAAAAAGTGCAGGAATGCATACAGAAAAAATGCATACAGGAAGGAAGATACGAAAATGATTAACAAGCTTGTCAGCAAGATTAAGAAAATGGGAGCGCCAGTTGTAGTAGGTCTGGACCCAATGTTAAACTATGTTCCAGAGTTTGTACAGAAAAAGGCATTTGAAGAGTATGGCGAGACCTTAGAGGGCGCAGCAGAGGCGATTTGGCAGTTTAATAAGGCAATTGTTGACCAGATCTATGATATCGTTCCGGCAGTAAAGCCGCAGATCGCAATGTACGAACAGTTTGGTGTTCCAGGTGTAGCAGCTTACAAGAAGACAGTTGATTATTGTAAGTCAAAGGATCTGGTTGTCATCGGTGATGTAAAAAGAGGCGATATCGGTTCCACCTCTGCCGCTTATGCAGTTGGTCATCTGGGTAAGGTAACCGTTGGAAGCAAGAAGCTGTCTGCTTTTGACGAGGATTTCGCTACTGTAAATCCATACCTTGGAACCGATGGAATTAAGCCATTTGTTGATGTATGCAAGGAAGAAAAGAAGGGTATCTTCGTTCTGGTTAAGACCTCCAATCCGTCCAGCGGTGAGTTTCAGGATCGCTTAGTAGATGGCAGACCGCTGTATGAGCTCGTTGGTGAAAAGGTTGCCGAGTGGGGCGCAGACGCAATGGGCGATGAGTACAGCTATGTAGGTTGTGTTGTTGGTGCTACCTATCCGAAGATGGGTGAGATTTTACGAAAGGTTATGCCAAAGAGCTACATTTTAGTTCCGGGTTACGGTGCACAGGGTGGTACCGCAGCAAGCCTTCGTCCATACTTTAATGAGGATGGTCTTGGCGCTATTGTAAACTCTTCCAGAGGAATCATCGCCGCTTACAAGCAGGAAGCATACAGCAAGTTTGGTCCGGAGCATTTTGCAGAGGCATCCAGAGCAGCAGCAGAGGCAATGATTGCCGATATCGCTTCGATTTTCTAAATTCAAATAATAAGGAAGGGCATGACTTATGAAAAAGAAGGAAAGTGCGAAGGTTCTCTCACAGGAATGCATCGCAACGGATATCTACAGCATGTGGATTGAGACGTCGGATATTGCTGCACAGGCAGTATCTGGTCAGTTTATAACGCTGTATACAAAGGATGCAGACAGATTGCTGCCGCGTCCGATCAGTCTGTGTGAGATCGACAAAGAAAATGGTCGTCTGCGTATCGTATATCGTATTGCAGGAAGTGGCACAAAGGAGTTCGCTACTTACAAGGCAGGCGACACTGTTGAAATTATGGGGCCGCTTGGAAATGGCTTTGCAGCAGTATCAAAGATTGGCAAGAAGCCAATGGTAATCGGAGGAGGCATCGGCATCCCTCCGATGCTCGGCCTTGCAAAGAGCTTACAGGCTGATGGAGTTGAAGTAACTGCTGTCTTAGGTTATCGAAATGAGCTGTTTTTACAGGATGAGTTTGCTGCATGCAGCAGTGTTTCCAATGCGACCGAGGACGGAAGCACGGGAACAAAGGGTACCGTCATTGATGCGATTACGGCAAACAATCTGGAGCCAGATGTGATCTTTGCCTGTGGTCCAAAGCCAATGCTTCGCGCAATCAAGGATTTAGCTGCTGTAAAGCAGATTCCGTGCTTTATCTCCCTTGAGGAGCGCATGGCATGTGGAATTGGTGCCTGTCTGGCATGCGTATGTCAGACCAAGAACGTGGACGGTCATTCAAATGTACACAACAGCAGAGTCTGCAAGGACGGTCCTGTATTTGCAGCAGAGGAGGTGGAACTGTGAGTATGAGCGTGAATGAAACTACAGTTAATACAAGCACTGCAATTAATACTAACATTGATACCAGTATGGATACTAGCATTGACACAAGCGTTACCATCGCAGGTGTGACACTCAAAAATCCAGTCATGACTGCATCTGGTACCTTTGGCTCTGGTGCAGAGTACAGCGAATTTGTAGATTTGAACCGTTTAGGCGCTGTTGTGACAAAGGGCGTGGCAAATGTTCCGTGGCCGGGCAACCCGACACCGCGTATTGCAGAGACTCATAGTGGTATGCTCAATGCAATTGGTCTTCAGAACCCGGGTATTGATCTGTTTTGCAGGCGCGATATTCCGTATTTAAAGCAGTTTGATACAAAGATTATTGTAAATGTATGCGGAAGAAGCACCGAGGATTATCTGGAGGTTGTTGAGCGCCTTGGAAATGAGCCAGTCGATATGCTTGAGATCAACATTTCCTGCCCGAATGTCAAGGAGGGCGGTATCGCGTTTGGTCAGGATCCAAAGGCAATTGAAGCGATCACAAAGACCGTAAAAGCAAAGGCAAAGCAGCCAGTTATCATGAAGCTTAGTCCGAATGTAACCGATATTACGGTTATGGCAAAGGCAGCAGAGGCTGGCGGTGCGGATGCAATTTCTCTGATCAATACATTAACTGGAATGAAGATTGATATTAACCGTCAGTGCTTTGCACTCGCAAACAAGACAGGTGGACTTTCTGGTCCAGCAATCAAGCCGATCGCAGTACGCATGGTTTATCAGGCAGCAAATGCCGTATCCATCCCAGTAATTGGAATGGGCGGAATCACCTGTGCAGAGGATGCTCTTGAGTTTATCCTCGCTGGAGCAAGCGCTGTCAGCATCGGAACGGCAAATTTCTTTAATCCATATGCGTCCGTAGAGACGGCAGAGGGTATCGCAGCCTATATGCTTGAGAAGAAGGTTGCACATCTGAGTGATCTAATTGGTCTGGTTAAGTGAACTAGTCTTGAATATTTAGGCATTCTGTGATATAATCAGTTGCCGTAAATCATTTGCTGTAAAACGCAAACAAACAAAAGGAGATTTGTGGGATGGAACAGTACAAGAAGGAATTTATTGAGTTTATGATTGACTGCCAGGTATTAAAGTTTGGCGACTTTGTTACCAAGAGTGGCAGAAAGACCCCATTTTTTGTAAACACAGGTTATTACCGCACCGGTTCTCAGTTAAAGAAGCTGGGCGAATATTATGCAAAGGCAATCCATGAAAGCTTTGGCAGCGATTTCGATGTGCTGTTTGGACCTGCTTATAAGGGAATCCCGCTGTCTGTCACAACGGCAATCGCATTAAGCGATGAGTTTGGCACCGACGTTCGTTACTGCTCAAACCGTAAGGAAGTAAAGGATCACGGAGATGTCGGCATCCTGCTTGGTGGCCCGATCAACGATGGCGACCGCGTTATGATGATCGAGGATGTTACCACATCTGGTAAGTCCATCAATGAGACCATGCCGATCATTCAGGCACAGGGCAATGTCACCGTTACTGGTCTTTGCGTTTCTGTTGACCGTATGGAGCGTGGAACTGGCGAGAAGAGTGCGATTGCAGAACTGGAAGAGAAGTTTGGTATCCGTATCCGTGCGATTGTTACCATGCAGGAGGTTATCGAGCATCTTTATAATAAGCCGTACAAGGGAAAGGTAATCATTGACGATACCATTAAGGCAGCAATTGATGCTTACTATGAGCAGTACGGTGCAAAGCAGTAATAACAAAGAATAAAAAGAAAACAAAGAAGCATCTCAAAGAAACATCTTTTTCTGAAAAGAAAATGGATGATTGATTATTTGAAAAATAGAAGAAAGGTTTGGGTGATGATATGGAACAAAAGCTGTATAAAACGGTTAATTCCGCAGGTATCTCTAGTGTTGTCACAGGCATCATCGTACTGACGGCCGGACTTGCTTGTGTAGCAGGCGGTATTTTGGCACTGATTCAGGGAGGCCGTCTGTTAGGAGTTCGAAAGAACATTATGTTCTGACGATCGGTGATCCAAAGGGGATTTTGTTATGGAAGCACAGAAAGTTGAGCGCAGCAACGCCGCACGATACGGTGTGCGCACAGTTTCCTGGCAGGGAATTGCCTCCAGTATACTCTTAATCATCCAGATCATTCTTCTTTTTACTTCCGTGTATCTGTCGTATTTGGCAGAGGGGAATGGCGGCATTGTTGTCGGTATACTTGGGGTAATCGCCTTTGTGTTGGCACTAGTCAGCATAGGTCTTTCCCTCTGGGGGCTTACAAGAAAAAATCAGAATCATGCAGGCTGCATGATCGGAGGCATTGGAAGTCTCTTAATTGCGGTAGGGATTATTCTAATCTGCACCGTACTTTGAAAATTAACTTTTATTGGGAAAGGAAAGGGTCTATGACATCAGAACGAAAGGAAAGGCTGGAACTCGTTACAAAAAGGCTGGAAGAAGAGTGGATGCTGCAGGATGACTTTTTTCGAGCATGCTGTGAAATGGCACTTGGCAAGGAAACCAGCTTTGAATCGAACGCGAAATCGCACGAGTCTTTACGCTATCTAAGCTATCGCGTCTGCCGAGAAACGCTTGGGCATAAGAATGGCGTTTATCTTTGTCTTCTCTATGCACAGCTGTTTGCCGCAGATTGTCTGATAAAGGAATACGGTGATCAGATGGACGATGCGATGAAAGATGAGTTTATCTGTGTGAACAGAGAGCTTCTTTCCCAGATTCTTCTGATGATGTCACAGCATGACGGGCCAGATGAGATTCGTGATGCACTGTACTGGTTCTACAGTGATTATTGCGAATTATTTGTACAACTTTGCAAAGAACTGGCAACAGCAAATATACGAGTAACATTTGGCGGTCCTTTTCTAATTAGCACCTTACGGTGCAGCGAACAAGCACAGTGGAAACAGCATACATGGGATTGTGGTCTTTATCTGGGAAAACGTTTTGAGGAGCGTTTTTTCCAGGCAGTAAAGAAAATGGATTGTCCGAATTTGTATGCTGCATTATTTCCAAAAGAAGCACCAGATGCTGCACCTGAAAACGAAGGCTTTCTGCTGACTTCCTGGCAGAGGGAGCAGTGGAAGCAAATGAATACGCAGCTTCGCCTTATGGCTAAGTGATAGATCATAATACGTTTATCGTACTATGAAAAAGTACCAAAAGTATAACAGCATTATGAAACACAGCAAACAACTAGGAGGAAAACAAATGGAACCATTGGTAGGTATTATCATTGGCAGTGACTCTGACCTTGGTGTCATGAGTAAGACAGCAGAGATTTTAGACAAATTAGAGATTCCTTATGAGTTTACAATCATCTCTGCACACCGGACTCCGGACAGAATGTATGAGTATGCAAGACAAGCAAGAAAAAGAGGCTTAAAGGCAATTATTGCAGGAGCAGGCGGCGCCGCTCACGTTCCTGGTATGGTTGCTGCTATGACAACTGTTCCGGTAATCGGCGTTCCGATTCAGGCAAAAGCACTTGACGGCATGGATGCACTCTTCTCCATTTGCCAGATGCCTCCGGGAATCCCAGTTGCTACAGTTGCCATCAATGGTGCTTTAAATGCAGGTATCCTTGCCGCAAAGATCATTGCAACAAATGATGAAGCACTGGCAGATCGTCTGGAAGCGTACACCGCAAACATGAAAGAAACCGTTGAGAAGAAAGCGGCAAAACTCGAGAGCATCGGTTACAGCGAATACTTAAAGCAGATGAATAAGTAATTTAATAAGGAAATAAAGAAACATAAAATAAGACACGTCATCATACTACATAAGTGCTGCAGAAAGCAGCAGAAGGAGATCAACATGGATTATAAGCACGCTGGAGTTGACATTGAGGCAGGTTACAAGTCAGTTGAACTGATGAAGGAGCACGTTAAGAAAACCCTTAGACCAGAGGTTTTAACCGGACTTGGCGGATTTTCCGGAGCATTTTCTATGGAGCGTTTCAAGCAGATGGAAAAGCCAACCCTCGTATCTGGAACAGACGGTGTTGGAACCAAGTTAAAGCTTGCCTTTTTGATGGACAAGCATGACACAATCGGTATTGACTGCGTAGCAATGTGTGTAAATGATATTGCATGTGCTGGCGGAGAGCCGCTGTTTTTCCTTGATTACATCGCATGTGGAAAGAACTATCCAGAGAAGATCGCTGAGATCGTAAAGGGTGTTGCAGAAGGATGTTTGCAGTCTGACGCTGCACTGATCGGTGGCGAGACAGCTGAGCATCCAGGTCTGATGCCAGAGGATGAGTATGATCTGGCTGGATTTGCAGTTGGTATTGTTGATGAGAAGGATATGATCACTGGAAAGGATTTAAAGGCAGGTGATGTCTTAATCGGTGTTGCTTCCAGCGGTGTTCATTCCAACGGTTTCTCTCTCGTTCGTAAGATTTTTGATATGACAAAGGAAAGTCTGGATACCTACTATGATGAGTTAGGAAAGACTCTTGGTGAGGCGCTTCTGACTCCTACCCGTATCTATGTAAAGGCTATGAAGAGCATGAAGGATGCTGGCGTAAAGGTAAAGGCTTGCAGCCATATCACTGGAGGCGGATTCTACGAGAACATTCCGCGTATGCTTAAGGATGATACCGTTGCTGTTATCGAGAAGAATAGCTACCCGATTCCTCCGATCTTTACACTGATGGCAGAAAAGGGTAATGTTGAGGAGCAGATGATGTACAACACCTACAACATGGGTCTTGGACTGGTAATCGCTGTTGATCCAGCACAGGCAGATGCCGCAATCACAGCCATCGAGGCAGCAGGTGATAAGGCATACCGTGTTGGACAGATTGAAACCGGAGAGAAGGGTGTTATCTTAAAATGAGTAAATTAAAGATCGCAGTGTTAGTCAGCGGCGGCGGAACCAATTTACAGGCCATCATTGACAAGATCGCTTCCGGCGAGATCACAAACACCGAGATCGCACTCGTTTTTTCAAACAACCGCAAGGCTTATGCATTGGAGCGCGCAAAAAAGGCAGGAATTCCTGCCAAAGCGCTCTCTCCAAAGCAGTTTGAAAGCAGAGATGCCTTTAACGATGCTGTGATTGATGTGATTGATGAGAGCAAAGCCGATCTGATTGTGTTGGCAGGCTGTCTGATGTATATCCCACCAAAGCTGATTAAAAAATATCACAATCGTATTATCAATATTCATCCATCTCTGATTCCATCTTTCTGCGGAAAAGGATATTATGGACTGACCGTTCATGAGAAGGCACTTGCCCGTGGTGTGAAGATCACCGGTGCTACCGTTCATTTTGTCGACGAAGTGCTGGACAATGGCCCGATCATCTTACAGAAGGCAGTTGCAATTGAAGAAGGCGATACGCCAGAAGTTTTGCAGCGCCGTGTCATGGAACAGGCTGAATGGATTATCTTGCCAAAGGCAATTGATCTGATTGCAAATGGAAAGGTATCCGTTGAGAATGGAATTGCCCATATAAAGGATTAATAAAGCAATAGAAAAGGAAGGTTGCAGGCAATATGAAGGTACTGATTATAGGAAGCGGCGGAAGAGAGCATGCCATTGCATGGAAGCTTAAGAAAAGTCCGAAGGTAACGAAGTTGTATTGTGCACCGGGAAATGCCGGAATTGGTGAGATCGCAGAGTGTGTTCCGATTTCTGCCATGGAATTTGACAAGCTGGCTGATTTCGCGCTGGAAAATGGCATTGATCTGACTGTTGTAGGTATGGACGATCCGCTGGTAGGCGGTATTGTTGATGTATTTGAGGCGAGAGGACTGCGCGTATTCGGACCTCGCAAGAATGCGGCAATTCTGGAAGGCTCCAAGGCTTTTTCAAAGGATCTGATGAAAAAGTATGGCATTCCGACTGCTGCATATGAAAACTTCAATTCTCCTGAGGCAGCAATCGAGTATTTAAAGACCGCAAAGATGCCGATCGTATTAAAGGCCGACGGTCTGGCACTTGGAAAAGGCGTTCTGATCTGCAATACCAGAGAGGAAGCCATGGACGGTGTAAAGACGCTGATGTTAGACAAGCAGTTTGGTTCTGCTGGTGACACAATTGTCGTAGAGGAGTTTATGACCGGAAGAGAAGTTTCTGTTCTTACTTTTGTAGATGGAAATACCTACCGTGTTATGACAAGCGCACAGGATCACAAGCGTGCAAAAGACGGCGATCAGGGACTGAACACCGGTGGTATGGGTACCTTCTCCCCAAGCCCATTCTACACGAAGGAAGTTGACGCTTATTGCAGAGAGCACATCTATCAGCCAACCGTTGACGCGATGCACGCAGAAGGACGTACCTTCCAGGGAATCATTTTCTTTGGTTTGATGCTGACAGCAGATGGTCCAAAGGTACTTGAGTACAATGCAAGATTTGGCGATCCAGAAACACAAGTTGTTCTTCCTCGTATGAAGAATGACATTGTTGATCTGTTTGAGGCCTGCATTGACCAGACATTGGATCAGATTGATCTTCAGTTTGAAGACAATGCTGCCGTATGTGTTGTTCTTGCATCAGATGGCTATCCGGTTCATTACGAGAAGGGACTTCCGATCTCTGGTCTGGAAGCATTTGATGGCAAGGATGACTACTTTGTCTTCCATGCTGGAACAAAGAAGCAGGGCGATACTTTTGTGACAAACGGCGGACGAGTACTTGGTGTAACCGCAACTGGAAAGGATCTGAAGGAAGCACGTGCGAAGGCTTACGAGGCAACCAAGTGGATCAGCTTTGACAATAAGTATATGAGACATGATATTGGAAAGGCTATCGACGAGGCATAAGCAAAAGAATAATAAGAGATAGAACGATAGAAATATCTGGAAAAAGGTGCATCTGTTATGAATAGATGTGCCTTTTTTCTTCCCTTTTCCCTTTCAATTCTCTTAACAATTCGATTAAATCTATTGACAGAACCTGATTTGTGCTTTAGTATAAATAGGTACGGTAAATGTTGATATAACAATGCAACAGAACAAAAAAGAACAGATGATTTGGAGGATGTAAACATGAGACGTTTTGCAGGGCTGTTTATGGCAGCATGCATGACCGTAGCTGTTCCTGCAGCAACGGTTTGCTATGCGGACGAAGTTGCAACTGAGTCTTCAGCTGAGACCGAAGTTGACACAAACGCAGAAGCACAAGATCCGGGCGCTGAGAGCCAGGAAGAATCACAGGAAACACCAGAGGACACAGCACAGGAGCTGAATATTGCACAGTCACTTGACGGAGTCGAGCTTCCGGCAAATTCAGAGCAGATCACTTATACATATCACGGAAACGTTTGCAACGCTGCTAAGACAGCGACCGGACTGTATCTGCTTCCGGTTGTACAGGACGATTCCAGTGTCGTATGGTATGTATACAACGAAGAACGCGACGAGGCAATCCCATATGTTGCATTTACCGCTGTAGATACTTCTTATGCGATTGTTCTTCCGAGTGCTGATGTAACGGTTCCAAGTGGATATGAGAGCGTAAACATTGATATGAATGGCCGCATCATTCCAGCATGGTTTAATTCCGCAGCTGGTGATTCCAACATGTACCTGATCTATGCAGTTGGTTCTGACGGAAGCGAAGGATTTTATCGCTTTGATGGTACAAACGGAGCATGCCTTCGCTATGTAGCAGATCCGGATGTTGATTTACAGGCATCTGCAAGCAGCATGAGCGACGAACTTTCTAGTCTTCAGGACAGCTACAATTCCATGTCTTCTCAGGATAGTGTTGAGATCGAGAGCTTAAGCAGCGCAGCAAGTCTGAATCAGCAGAATTACAATAACTTAAAGGATAACGTAAAGAAGTATGGTCTGATTGGTGTTATTGCTCTTGGTGTTGTAACATTTTTGATGCTTGTATTCTTTATCCGCATGATCTCCAAGTCTTCCAAGTTAAAGAAGGCAAAGAAGAAGGTGACTGAGTTAGAGAATGCAGCAAAGACACGCGCACAGCAGGCAAGACCAAGAACCACCGAGCCATCTACCAGAAGAGTACGCAGAGATGATTTAGGTGATACCAGAATGACCGAAGGCCGCGAGGAGGGAACTTCCCGTGTACGTCGTGTTCCAAAGAACTCTGACAGAGGCTTTGAGCAGAGTACTACAACCTCTAAGGTTACTCGCGTACAGAAGGATCAGACTGGAGATCGTATTGGTGCAAGACCAGCAAGACCGAGTTCTGCAAGACCAACACAGTCTAAGTCCGCACAGTCTGGGCAGGCAAGACCAGCAGGAAAGCCAGAGACAGCAGCTCCAAGACAGCAGCGTCCAACTAAGCTAGCGACTTCCCGTCCATCTGGCGAGACAAAGATCTTTGACAAAGCTCCAGCAGAAGGTGCAACACGCGTGCGTGACCTTGACGGACTTGATGATGTAAAAGGCACTCCTGTAAAATCAAATCTTGCAGCAGCTGACATTGATAAGATCAGCGAGCAGTTAAATAGCCTTCATGCAGCCGAGAGTTCTCCAGTAGAAGATGATTTCATCGAGGTAGAGAGCACTGCACCAGAATTCTATGCAGACGATAGCGATGACGATGATGATCTCGCCTTAACTGATTTTAAGGATATCTAATCAAAACGAATCCAAATTAGAGTCAAACAATTGAAAGATAAGTAAATATTTAAGCAAAAGGGATTTCGCCAAAAACGAAATCCCTTTCTTTTATTCATCCATTGAGAAAATCTGCACCTTTGCAAAGAAATCTTCCAGAATAAAACGCGTGTCAATGTCTTTAAATACATTGATCTTATAGTGAGTACCGACATCGGTATAGACGCAGTGACGCGTAAAGGATGGTGCTGGACGCTCCTCCAGGCAGAAGTTCCACTCACAAAGAACCGCTCCGATAATCGAAAGATTGCCTAATACCCAGTAGCATCCAGTACGAAGTGGACGCTTCTTGTCCATCGCACGCTCAATAATCAGGTTATATAAAAATTCACCAAGCTCTCCATACGGCTTTACCTTTAAGAAAAGCTCACTAAACGAAACATTGAACATACGATATACATTCTTTGGAATCTGGAAAAATTCTGCACCGCTCTGAAGCACAAAATTCGCAGCTTCACGGTCATTAATAATATTCGGCTCGTACTGTGCACCCTTCGGATAAGCGCCGCCTCCGGCCCACGCGATGCGAAGATTCGGGACGATCGACGGGCAAGCACGAATTGCAAGAGCAATATCGGTTAAAACGGTCATACAAAGTACGGTAACCGGCTTCTTTGATGCCTGCTCAATTAAAAATTTCACACCATCAGAAAACTCCTGATTCTCTGTGTTCTCCTCAAAATAATTTGGAAAACCATCGTATATAGGTGTCTCATCCTTTAAAAGAGACTGAATATGCTGTGCCGCTGCACGGCTTTGGGAAACACTGTCCGCCTGATTAAAGCGAGTCGCAATGATGCCAAGCACGTTTAAACGGCTGCTTAATAGCGCATACGTAAGCGCATATGCATCATCCGAACGGCTTTTGGTATCAAATGTCACGATGACATCGAGCTTTGTTTCAGCGGGAAACTCAAATGCAACCATTGGAATTACCTCCTATTTTCAAAAATCAAGATACAATACTGCTATAATAATACCAGTATTGTATCGCAATTTATTTCAAAAATCAAGATACTTATGGGCAATTATCGTTACCGAAATGGTGATGAGACGATAACTTTCCCCTTGCAATCTATTAAGTTTTGTGTAATAATAAATGCGTTGCAGGCACGATGTGAAAGCATGATGTGCAGACACAAGGTGCCATTAGGAACAAGAGAATTGAATACGCAGTTGAAACGAAGGAGAGGACAATGAGAGCATTAATCAGTGTATCAGACAAAACAGGCGTAGTAGAACTGGCAAAAGAGCTGGAGGCGCTTGGGATCGAACTTATTTCAACAGGAGGAACCTACAAGAAGCTGGCTGAGGCCGGTGTAAAGGCTATGGAGATCTCCGATCTTACCGGATTCCCGGAATGTCTTGACGGCAGAGTAAAGACACTTCATCCGGCAGTACATGCAGGTCTGTTGGCAATGCGTTCAAATACGGAGCATATGAGACAGCTCAAAGAGCTTGGAATTGAGCCGATTGATCTGGTAATTGTAAACCTGTATCCATTCAAGGCGACCATTTTAAAGGACGGCGTTACCAGAGCCGAGGCGGTTGAGAATATTGATATCGGTGGACCGACTATGCTGCGTGCGGCTGCAAAGAACTATCAGGATGTGGCTGTTGTAACAGACCCAGCTGATTATGAGAAGGTTCTTGCAGAGCTGAAGGCAGACGGACAGGTAAGTCTGGATACCAAGTTTTATCTGATGCAGAAGGTATTTATGCATACCTCCAGTTATGACACCATGATTGCGGATTATCTGAAGAAAGAGCGCGGCGATGACAATCTGCCACAGACACTGACCATGACCTTTGAGAAGGTTGAGGACATGCGTTATGGCGAGAATCCTCATCAGAAGGCTGCTTTCTATCGTGAGATCGGCAAGAAGAAGGGCTCTCTTGTTGACGCAAAGCAGTTAAACGGAAAGTCCCTTTCCTTCAACAACATCAACGATACAAACGGTGCATTAGAGCTTCTTAAGGAGTTCACCGAACCGACCGTTGTTGCCTGCAAGCATGGAAATCCGTGTGGTGTCGGCAGCGCTGATACAATCGAGGAAGCATGGAAGAAGGCTTTTGCCGCTGATAAGGTTTCCATCTACGGCGGTATCGTTGTTTCCAACCGCGAGATCAATGAGACCATTGCAAAGGATATGAAGTCGATGTTCCTTGAGGTAATCGTTGCTCCTTCCTATACCGAGGGCGCGCTGAAGATGTTAAGCTTCAAGAAGGATGGCTCCATGAGAAATGTCCGCGTTCTTCAGTTAGATGACATCAGCGAGAAGCAGCCTGCTGCAGCACTTGATTTAAAGAAGGTAAACGGTGGTTTGATTGTACAGAACATCGACAGCAAGCTTCTTGATGGCGATGTAAAGGTTGTTACCAAGAAGGCTCCGACCGAGAAGGAGATGGAAGATCTGCTCTTTGCATGGAAAGTTGTTAAGTTTGTTAAGTCCAATGGTATCGCAGTCGCAAAGGATTTGCAGTCTGTTGGTATTGGACCTGGACAGGTAAACCGTGTATGGGCAATCAAGCAGTGCTTTGAGCACGCAAGTGAACTGATCGGACCAGATGCGACAAAAGGCGCTGTACTGGCATCCGATGCATATTTCCCATTTGCTGATAACGTAGAGGCTGCTCATCAGGCAGGTATCACTGCAATTATTCAGCCAGGCGGATCCATCCGTGATCAGGAGTGCATCGACAAGTGCAACGAATATGGAATTGCTATGGTGTTCACAGGAATGAGACACTTTAAGCACTAATAAAAAAGAAAAATAAAGTACCGAAGGAGGTGCTGCGAACAAGCAGCATCTCCTTTCTGCAAAGGAACATGTAACGTATGGAAAATTTGAGTTTAAAAGAGTTTGCGGCGGCGCTTTCCGGAAAAGAAGCAGTACCGGGCGGCGGCGGTGCAAGTGCCTGCACAGGTTCTTACGGCTGTGCCTTAGGAATGATGGCGTGTGCGCTGACCCATGGAAAGAAAAAATATGCCTGCTACGAGGAAGATTTAAGCAGGATCGAGGGTGAGCTGGCCGCTTGCAGGGACACACTTCTTAGCTGTATCAATGAGGATGCAAAAGGCTTCCTTCCACTTTCAAAAGCGTATGGTCTTCCAAAGGAAACACCAGAGCAAAAGGCAGAGAAGGAACGCATTTTGGAGGGCGCGCTCTATCAGGCAAGCCTTACGCCACTGAAAATCGTAAGAGAGTCGGCACGTGCGATGGTGCTGTTAGATGAGCTTTCGGGCAAATGCTCCAAGCTGATTCTAAGCGATGTTGTCACAGGCGCTGCACTGATTTTAGCCTCTGCCCGCGGTGGATTTATCAATGTGGGCGCCAATACTGGACTGATGAAAAATCGAGAGACTGCACAAAAGCTGGAGTTAGAAGCATCCGAACTTCTTTCCCAGACAATGCAGCTTCACGATCGCATCAGCCAGTTGGTATAATGAACGGTATTATTTTAGAAAAGGAAGTGTGTTTATGCAACTTTTAAAAGGTGCGCCGGTCGCAGCAGCGATCCGCGATGAAATTAAGAACGAACTGGAAGGATGGGAGAGTAAACCTTGTCTTGCCATCGTCCGTGTAGGGGAAAAGGAAGAGGATCTTTCCTATGAGCGCAGTGCCATTAAGCGAATGAACGGTGTCGGAATCGAGACAAAGCTGTTTTCTTTCCCGGCAGACATTTCGATGGAAGCATTTTCTAAGAAATTTGCATCCATCAATGCCGATCCATCTGTCGATGGCATTTTGCTGTTTCGCCCGCTTCCGTCTCAGCTTGATGAGGCAGCGATTGTCGAGTCGATCGCTCCAGAGAAGGATGTGGACGGCATCTCAAGTCTTGCACTTGGAAAGCTTTTTTCCGGCGACAAGAGTGCATTTGCTCCTTGTACCGCACAGGCTGTCATGGAAATTCTTCATTTTTACGGCATTGAGCCGCAGGGAAAGCGCGCTGTCGTTTTAGGACGCAGCCTTGTCGTTGGAAAGCCGCTCTCCATGCTCTTATTAAACGAAAATGCAACCGTAACCATCTGCCATTCACGCACCGTTTCTCTGCCGGAGGTTTGCCGCGAGGCCGACATCTTAGTTACCGCAATCGGCAAGGCAAAGTGGGTGGATGAGCGTTTTGTATCGGAAAACTCCATTGTAATTGACGTTGGAATCAATGTTGATGAGAATGGAAAACTCTGTGGCGATGTAAACTTTGGTCAGATCGAAGAGAAAGTGTTAATGGCAACACCAGTGCCGGGCGGCGTAGGAGCCGTGACAACTGCGGTACTGGCAAAGCATGTATTTGAGGCCGCAAAGAGACGCCGCGCTGCAAACAGCAAAGGAGGAACAAATGGGCTTTCTGCCGATTAATCGCCGTGAAATGGAACGGCTTGGCTGGGAACAGCCAGATTTTGTCTATGTGACAGGCGATGCCTATGTCGATCATCCATCCTTTGGCCATGCGATCATCAGCCGTATCTTGGAGTCTCACGGCTACAAGGTAGCGATTCTGCCGCAGCCAGACTGGCGCAATGATAACGCAATCCATGAATTTGGCACGCCGCGTCTTGGCTTTCTGGTATCTTCTGGCAACATGGATTCCATGGTCAACCATTATTCGGTTTCCAAAAAGAGACGTCAGATGGATGCCTATACGCCGGGCGGCATGATTGGAAAGCGACCAGATTATGCAGATGTCGTGTATGGCAATTATATACGCCGCAATTTCCCAGATAGTCCCATTATCTTAGGTGGAATCGAAGCTTCCCTTCGTCGCCTCGCTCATTACGATTACTGGTCGGATAAACTAAAGCGCTCCATCTTAATCGAATCGCAGGCCGATCTGGTTTCTTACGGTATGGGCGAGCATTCCATTGTCGAGATTGCAGATGCACTTGACAGCGGACTTCCTGTCAGTGAGATCACCTTTATCCGAGGAACGGTGTGCAAGGTGCGTTCACTTGATCGCGTGCCGGATGCGCTTGTCCTTCCGTCTTACGATGCCCTCGTCAAGGATAAGATGGAGTATGCGGCAAGCTTTTATAAGCAATATTGCAATACCGACCCGTTTACCGCAAAGCAGCTGGCGGAGCCATATGGCGCACATCTCTATGTGGTTCAAAATCCACCGGCCTATCCGCTTACAACACAGGAGATGGATGATGTGTATGAACTCCCTTACATGCGCACCTATCATCCGTCCTATGAAAAGCAGGGAGGTGTACCGGCGATCTCCGAAATCAAATTTTCCCTTTGCAGCAACCGTGGCTGCTTCGGCGGATGCAGCTTCTGTGCATTGACCTTCCATCAGGGACGAATCATTCAGACAAGAAGCCATGAGTCTTTGATTCGCGAGGCAAAGTTAATGACACAGGAGAAGGATTTCAAGGGATACATTCACGATGTCGGCGGCCCGACCGCCAATTTCCGTCATCCATCCTGCCAAAAGCAGTTAACAAAAGGTGTTTGCACCGGAAAGCAGTGTCTGTTCCCAGCTCCGTGCAAGAATCTTACGGTTGACCATAAAGATTACATTCAGCTTCTTCGGAAACTGCGCGCTCTTCCAAAGGTAAAGAAGGTTTTCATCCGCTCTGGTATTCGTTTCGACTATGTACTGGCGGATAAAAGCGATGATTTCCTCAGAGAGCTTTGTCAGTATCATGTCAGCGGACAGCTTAAGGTTGCCCCGGAGCATGTTTCTGACCGCGTTTTAAAATATATGGGAAAGCCAGAAAATGCCGTCTACAAGCGTTTTACGCAGCGCTACAAGGCGATGAATGAAAAGCTTGGACTCAAGCAATATCTGGTTCCTTATTTAATGTCATCTCACCCAGGCTCTCAGCTTTCGGATGCCGTAGAGATGGCAGAGCATCTGCGTGATCTTGGCTACATGCCGGAACAGGTACAGGATTTCTATCCGACACCATCTACGATTTCAACCTGTATGTACTATATGGGCATTGATCCGCGTACCGGAGAATCCGTTTATATTCCAAAGGATCCGAACGAAAAGGCAATGCAGCGTGCACTGATCCAGTATCGTGATCCAAAACTCTACGATCTGGTAAAGGAAGCACTAATTAAGTGTGGTCGTCAGGATTTAATCGGATTTGGTCCAAAATGTCTAATTGCACCGAGAAATATTGGGCAGACAAGCAATAAAAATAATACGAATTCCGGTAAATCTGGAAAAGCGCAGCATGCAAAGCAACACAATGATTCAAACATAAGTAACGCAAGACAGCACAACAAGGACAGCAATGGCAGAACACAGAGGCAGAGAGGTGGAAAATCATTTCAAGGCTCTGGCAACGACCGCTCCAGAAGCGGCCATTCTGCAGGCAAAAGGAGGAAGTAAACATGTTAGGATTTGAGGAAGTAGAAAAGTATGACCTAGAACTGGCGCAGGCAATGTCGGATGAGCTGACAAGACAGCGTACCCACATTGAACTGATTGCCTCTGAAAATCTTGTAAGCAAGGCCGTTATGGCAGCGATGGGAAGCGTTCTGACAAATAAGTATGCAGAAGGCTATCCGGGAAAGCGCTATTACGGCGGATGCGAATATGTTGACGTAGTGGAGGAACTCGCAAGAGAGCGCGCAAAGAAACTCTTTGGCTGTGAGTATGTTAACGTACAGCCGCACTCTGGCGCACAGGCCAATATGGCCGTCTTCTTCGCCGTATTAAACCCTGGCGATACCTTTATGGGCATGAGCCTCGACATGGGCGGTCACCTGACACACGGAAGCCCGGTCAATATGTCTGGTAAGTATTTCAACGCAGTTCCTTACGGAATTAACGCAGACGGCTTTATTGACTACGACGAGGTTCGCCGCATTGCCCTTGAGTGCAAGCCAAAGATGATCGTTGCCGGTGCCTCTGCCTATGCAAGAAAGATCGACTTCAAGCGTTTTCGTGAGATTGCAGATGAGGTTGGTGCTGTTCTTATGGTCGATATGGCTCACATTGCAGGTCTTGTCGCAGCAGGCCTTCACGAAAGCCCGATTCCTTACGCACATGTGACTACCACAACAACTCATAAGACCCTTCGTGGACCGCGCGGCGGCATGATTATGTGTAGCAATGAGGTCAACAAGAAGTACAACTTCAACAAGGCAATTTTCCCGGGAATCCAGGGCGGCCCACTGATGCATGTCATCGCAGGAAAGGCAGTATGCTTTAAAGAGGCACTGGATCCGTCCTTTAAGGTATATGCACAGGGCATCATCGACAATGCACAGGCACTTGCTTCTGGTCTTATGAACCGTGGTTTCAATCTGGTATCCGGTGGAACCGATAACCATCTGATGCTTGTCAACCTGATCAATAAGGGTGTGACAGGAAAGCAGGCAGAAAAGATGCTGGATGCAGCAAACATTACCTGCAACAAGAACACCGTGCCGAATGATCCGCAGTCTGCATTTACCACCAGCGGTATTCGTCTTGGAACAGCAGCTGTCACTACCAGAGGCTTCAAGCCAGCTGATATGGATGTTGTTGCCCAGGCAATTTCTCTTGTCATTGACGATATGGAGAAGAACAAGGAAGAGGCAATGGCACTTGTCAAGAGTCTGACAGACAAGTATCCTCTGTATGAATAACTATACGAGCAAATAGATACGTAAAATAATATTGCTCATAAATGAGGTATCATGGAAACATTAAAGATTCGCTATTTAAGTGATAAAATTGAAAAGCTTCGTTTCATCGACGGAAAGTCCGACTGGATTGACCTGCGCAGCGCAGAGGAGGTCGAGATGAAGGCTGGAGAGGCACGTCTGATTTCGCTTGGTATTGCAGTGCAGCTGCCAAAGGGCTATGAGGCACATGTCGTTCCAAGAAGCAGTACCTTTAAAAATTTCGGTCTCATCCAGACCAACCATATGGGTGTCGTCGATGAGAGCTACTGCGGCGACAACGACGAGTGGAGACTGCCGGTCATGGCGGTGCGCGACACCTGCATCCACGTAAACGACAGAATTTGCCAGTTTCGTATCATGAAGCATCAGCCAGAATTAAAGTTTGAGGAGGTTGAGCATCTGGATGGATGCGACCGCGGAGGCTTTGGAACGACTGGAAAACAGTAAGCGTGTAGCCCGGAAGTTCTATGGAAGTGTGTTGTGCAACTCGGAAGTCTTACGAAAGGTACTTCGACGAATGACTTTGTCGAAGTACCCAATTCCGCGGGTCCCCACTACATATTTTCAACGTAAGTGTATTTTGACAACAGGCCCGCTACAACGCCCCGTCTCGTAAAGCATATCGTCTCAGCACCATTGAAACCTAAATGGAAAGAATCGACATTCAAAAGGATTCTGCTGTACAAACTGCGGCTATCAGGATGATGCAGACCACGTTGGTGCTGTCGATATCCGAAACCGTGCAAGCGATAAAGAGATTCTGGAGTTATGCAAGGAAAAACAAGCAGCATCTGCATGAAAGCAGGTGAGATCCTGCAGCACCTTCAATGATGTTGCAAGATTTCATCTGCGAGTAGAGCAG
>CAVCXB010000038.1:0-24098 GCA_963605535.1 Wujia chipingensis | reverse complement strand
TAACATGAGGAAAGTCTGTGCCTTAAAAGGAAAAAAGACAGAACAAATGTTTTGATGGCTTGGTGAAAATTCAGTAAAAGAAAAAATGAGAAGTTTACTCGTCAGAGCTGGCCCGGTTCAAAAAATTTTGACCCGGGCGTTGTAGTATGCTATAATAAACACATGTGGGTAGTAAGAAAGACGGATGCAAGGCAGGTAAACAAATGACAAGAAAGCGGGTAACAATGAAAGACATTGCAGATAGACTTCATCTTTCTGTAAATGCGGTATCTCTAGCTTTAAATGATAAATCTGGAGTTGGAGAAGAAACAAGACGTACTATTTTAAATACAGCTGAGGAGATGGGGTATCTGGATCAGTCTGTAAAATATACACAGAACTATTCCAATAAAAATATTTGTGTCCTTTTAAAAAAACGATTTTTTAGGGATTTCAGATTTTATGGAAGGGTTTTATTAGGAATCGAGGAGGAAACGAAAAAAGCAGGCTATGATGTCTTTTTTAGCTCTTTTGAAACGGAGGATATTCCAACTTGTGTGGAGGGCCGAAAAGTAGCCGGAATTATTGCGGTTGGAAAAATAGGGGATTCATTTCTTAATCGCTTGAAGGACTACCATATTCCGATTGTGCTGGCAGATTACAATTCTTTGGAAGAGAAAGTGGATTGTGTAATGTCGGATAATAAACTAGGTAGTTATAAAATGACATCCTATTTATTTGAAAAAGGGTTTCAGCGGATTGGATATGTAGGAGATCTTTCGTATTCTCCTAGTACAAGGGAACGTTTTTATGGTTATCAGGAAGCAATTCAACGCTGCTTTCAACGAAATATGCCGAAAGAAAGCGTTGAGTATATTCAAAAATATTCTATTTTGACGGAAATAGAAGAAATGGTAATTCATCAGAATAAGGAAGCATTATATGCAGAATTTATGAATATACCAGAAAAGCCAGATGCATTGGAATCAAAAGATGGGATATGGTAAGTATGTTCCGCCGATGAATTATGGCGGCATCAATGATTATCTGGAAGGCGCATTTGACGATAAAAGACCCCATACGGAGAAGATTATCGCCTGTCATGGAATCGGAAGTGATCTGAGAATGTATGTGCAGCAGTCCAATTTTACGATACACGACACACAGCGCAGGCTCGATCAGATTCTTGACAAAGATCCGGGATGTAATTATTTATATAAAATTCGAATTCCGGCACAGATAAAGCAAGAATTTGTAAAAGAACTGAATATCTTAGGAATTCATGACAGCACGGTCTATCCAGATATGGAGCATGTAGCGGGAGAGCAAAGACGGCTCTTTAAAGAAAGTGGAAACAACAAGTAAAAAGTTGGGAGTAGAGACAACGATGAAAAATGAAGAGAACAGGAAAAATCCATTTTGGAATGCCAAGCTTCCCATCGAGGAGCGGTTGGATTGGCTTTTGGCCAATTTGACACTGGAAGAAAAGATAACGTGTATGGCATCGACCGTGCCAGCGCTGCCACGCTTTGGAATTGATATGAACTATGTAGGCGGAGAGGCTGCCCATGGTGTTGAGGCTCGAAATGACCAGAATGGGCGAAACATACCGGAGCCAACCACCTCGTTTCCACAGCCAATTGGCATGAGTGCCAGTTGGGATACCGAACTGATAAAAAAGGCGGGAGAGGTGACGGGAACCGAGGCGAGAGTGCTCTGGCATCGCCATCCAATTGGCGGATTAAGCCGTTGGGCGCCGACTGTTGATCTGGAGCGGGATCCGCGTTGGGGACGAAATGAGGAAGGCTACGGGGAGGATCCAGTATTAACAGGCGCGATGGCAGGTGCATACATAGAGGGTATGCAGGGCGATGATCCGCATTATTTGCGCATTGCGGCAACATTAAAGCATTTTTATGCGAACAATACCGAACATGGCAGAGGCTGGAAAAATGCGTCGATCGACCCGAGAAATATGCATGAGCTGTATTTAGAGCCGTTTCGGCGCTGCATTGAAGAACATGGCGCTGAGGCTGTGATGACCGCCTACAATAAGATTAATGGCATTCCGGGAATGTTAAATCCGCAGGTAAAATCCATTCTAAAGAAGCAATACGGCTTAAAGCACGCCGTATGCGATGGCGGTGCAATGGAGCTGGTTCGAAACCTTCACCACTATTTTGGAACACATGCACAATCGCTTGCCGCATCCGTAAAAGCGGGTGTCGATGCAATGTCCGATCCAGTACCGGTTGTGGAGGAGGCAGCACGGGAAGCACTAGAATTTGGCCTTTTGTCTGAGGAAGAGATGGATGAGGCAATCCGCAATGTATTTCGCACAAAATTAAAGCTGGGTATGTTTGACGATACCATTCAAAATCCATATGATCGAGTGACAGAGGCCGATCTAAATAGTCGCCAGGCCCAAGAAATTTGTCTGGAGCTGACAAGAAAATCAATTGTTCTGCTAAAAAACGAAAATGCTCGTCTGCCACTGTCGGAAACACTTCATAAAAATCCAGTTTTGGTGGGACCACTTTGCGATGCCTGGCATCAGGATTGGTACGGAGGGGAACCGCATCATAGAAGTACGATAAAGGAAGGCATTGAGCAGCTTTTGCACACAAAGATTGACTGTGCAGATGGCTGGGATCGCATAACGCTTCGTGCGGGCGACCAGTACGTGGCAGTGCAAGAGGATGGCACGCTTTGCCTGTCGGATCAGGCCGATCTATTTGTAAAAGAGGATTGGGGCGATGGTCGTATCAATTTTCGATGTGTGCGCACGGGAAAATATGTAACCACCATCTCAAAAGAACGCCGTCACAGCGAAGATGAGGATGGCTCATTAGTAGCAGTGAAGGATGCCGCATTTGACTGGTTTGTCACGGCAATATTCCATATCCTTCCGGGTGAGGAGAATACGATACGACTGACCAATCGTTTTGATCAGCCAATTCGAATCAACGACGAGAAAAAACTTTATTCTGCTCTGACGGGAGAGGGAACCTGCTTCACGATGGAAACGGTTGTGGATGGCTGCGAGGAGGCAGCACGTTTGGCTCAGCATGCAGAAACGGTGATTTTGGCACTTGGCTGTCATCCGATGGTCAATGCGAAGGAGGAAATTGACCGCACGACGCTTGCCTTGCCACCGCATCAGGAAAAACTAGCTCAAAGGATCAGTACCATCAGCTCGAATGCAATTTGTGTTTTGTTTTCCAATTATCCGTATACAATTCATACGGTACAGAATACGCTTCCGGCGATTGTGTGGAGTGCAACGGGAAGTCAGGACATGGGAACGGCGATGGCTCAGACATTATACGGTAAGAATGCACCGGCCGGGCGCTTAAATATGACTTGGTACAACAGCGATGACGATCTTCCTGATATCGATGATTATGATATCATTCGTGGAAAACGAACCTATCGCTATTTTGACAAAAAAGTGCTGTATCCATTTGGTCATGGACTGACGTATACGAAATTTTCGTATTCCAATCTTTCGGTTCAGATGGCGGGTCTGGCACATATAGAGGTGACGTTTGATATCCAGAATATAGGAAAAATGACAAGCGATGAGGTGGTACAGATTTATGCGTCTGCACCAAAGTCACGTGTTCCAAAACCGCGCCGTCAGCTGCTTGCTTTTGCACGACTTCATGACATTGCACCAAATGAAATAAGGCATGTCACCAAGCGCATTTTCATTTCAGAACTTCGCTTTTACGATTGCATCAGCGACAGCTTTTTGGTAGAAGAGGGGAACTACTCAATTTTTGTAGGATCCTCAAGCGAAAATACACCGCTTGACGCAACCATTTTCCTTGCAGGTGAAACGACGGGAATGCGTGTGTTAACAAAGCGCATTCGGGCAGATCATTTTGATGAATATGAGAACATTGAACTGACGCAGGGAATTTTGAACTTTACGGCGGTAACGGCAAAAGACAAAGAAAAGCCAGCACGACTGCAATGGCGTGACTGTCAGGCAGCAGAGGTCCGTGAGGCTCATTTTTTGGCAAAGAGCGCACAGGGCGGCAGCATTGAACTCATCGTGAATGGAAAACGAGCAGCCTTTTGGAGTGGTGACACCCGTTTGTATGAGCCAACTCCAATGTTTGAACTGGATGACAATGCAAAAAAAGAGCGAAACGAGCAACAAAAGGTTTGCAAGCCGATTTATTCGGATATTACGGTACCATTTGATAAAAGCTGTTTTGATTTGAATGCCTTTGATCCTGCAAACGTGGCAGACAAAGAACAAGCGCAAGTGCAAAAATGCAGGCAGACAGTAAGCATCTTCATGACAGGGGATGTAAGTCTGTGCTGTTTTTGGCTAAAATAATTGTTAGACTTTTCAAGATGGGAAGCATTGCGAACAGTGAACAGTACCTTTTCAAAATAGAATCATATTCTAAGAGTAGAAGCTGTTTAATAAGGAGGCATTTATGGAGGCGCTTATGGAACCCCTGCTTGATGTTCGCAATCTTTCCTTTGACTATATATCGGCTGTATCCAGCCTGAGTGTAATAGATGACATCTCCTTTCAGGCCGTTGAAGGCGATTTTATTTCCGTTGTCGGGCCATCTGGCTGTGGAAAATCAACCATGCTTGACATTCTTGCGGGATTGATGCCTGCATCTGCCGGACAGGTTTTCTTTTGCGGAGAATTGGTTACAAAGCCGCGCAAGGAAATCGGATACATGCTGCAAAAGGATCATCTTTTTGAGTGGAGAACCATTCTTCGCAATGCGATGCTCGGGCCTGAGATGCAGCACCCCTCCCACAAAGAGAAAAAAGAGGCCCAGAAAAAGGCCGCTGAGATGCTTACCCGCTATGAGCTTGGCGCATTTGCCAGTGCAAAGCCATCCGAGCTTTCTGGTGGGATGCGCCAGCGAGCAGCACTGATTCGTACTCTGATTATGGAGCCGAAGCTTTTGCTGCTAGATGAACCATTTTCGGCGCTTGATTATCAGACAAGACTCACCGTCTGCAATGACATCTGCCAGATTATCCGAAAGAATAAAAAAACAGCCATTTTGGTAACGCACGACTTGGCAGAGGCGGTCAGTACAGGAAATCGAGTTTTGGTGCTTGGAAAACGACCGTCAAAAATCGAAAAAGAACTTGTATTTGACAGTGACTTTGCAGTGCTCTCGCCGCTTGAGCGCAGAAGTCATCCATTGTTTAATCGGTATTTTCAGCAGCTTTGGGAGGCATTTGCCCATGAAAAATGAAAAAATCATCCGTATGCTTGCAAAAAAGCAAAAAAGAAACCGTCAGCTTTTGATGGCTGGACGGTTTCTCATTGGAATTTTATTTTTTGCCGTCTGGGAGCTTTGCGCCAGACTTGGCATCATAAACGATTTTATTTTCAGCAGTCCCTCGCGCGTTGTTCGCACGATCCAAGACTTTGCCGCAGATCAAACGCTGTGGCTTCACATTTCCATTACGCTCGGCGAAACGGCACTCAGCTTCTTTCTAACGATGGTAATCAGCGTATCGGTTGCACTGTTATTCTGGCGTCTTCGATGGATTTACCGCTTATTTGAACCGTATCTGATTTTGTTAAACAGCCTGCCCAAATCCGCATTGGCACCACTTTTGATCGTGTGGCTGGGCAATAAGCCGCGCACCATCATTGTCGTCGCAGTTTCACTTGCCGTATTTGGCGCGATTCTTACGCTTTACCATGCCTTTGAATCCATTGACCCAGAAAAGCTGAAGCTGATTCGCACATTGAATGGAAATCGAATTCATCTTGTCACAAAAGTGCTGCTGCCCAGCACGGTGCTTGTCTTTCTCAATAACATGAAAGTCAACATCGGTCTGTGTCTGGTTGGTGTGATCATCGGAGAATTCTTAGCCGCGCGGGCAGGTTTAGGATACTTAATCATTTACGGGAGCCAGACCTTTAAGATGGACTATGTAGTAACATCAATAGTTATCTTATGTGCCGTCGCGATCTGTCTGTATGTATTACTGACATGGGCTGAAATGGCTTACCGTCGCTATTATTTAAAAAACGCTTCTGCAAACTGATCCATTGCAAACTGGCTGGAGCGTGCCACCAGCTCACGGCTGGAATGCATGGCAAGAATCGGGACACCAAGGTCAACGGTCATTGCCGGAATGGAGGTACTTAAGATGCTTCCAAGTGTTCCGCCGCCAACGGTATCTCCCTGATTGACAAACTTTGTATGTGCAATGTTTCCAGCGCGGCAGATGCCCTCTACGATGGATACGGCATTTGTATCGGTTGCGTATCTCTGGTTGTAGTTCATCTTGATAACAACTCCGCCCTCCATTGGGATTGGGTTGGTCGGATCATTCTTCTCCGGATGGTTCGGATGGGTAGCATGTGCTACATCCAGGGATGCTGTCAGGCTGTTTAACATCACATCTAGGAATGCGCTGCGGCTCTTGTAGGTAGCTGGTGTATTCAGATAAATCTTTTCCAGAATGGAAGATAGAATTACGGAGCCGGCACCCTGCTTAGAACTGGAACCGCACTCCTCGTTATCAAACAGAATAACCAGATTGCAGATATCGGAAAGTGCCTCGGTATCCATGATGGCATTCAGGCAGGACTGGCAGGATGTTAAGTTGTCCAGTCTCGGTGCAGATAAAAACTCATCGTCAAAACCAGTGATCGCCGGCTCCTCACCGTTGCATAAAAACAGCTCGTAGTCTAAAATGCTGTCTGCCTCGATGCCAAGCTCTGCGGCGATCTTTCCAAGCAGCCATCCTTCGGTGCTTTCCTTTGCACCGATCAGAGAGACAACTGGCTCAAGGTCGGTCTGAACCTTCAGCTCAACACCTTTATTTACCTCGCGGTTCATGTGGATAGCAAGGTTTGGAATCACGGCAACTGGCTTCTTTGAGGAATACAGTACGGTCTTTGGATGAAACGGGTCATCGGTTGCAACGCAGATACGACCTGCAATTGTCAGCGGACGATCCAGCCAGGTATTTAAGATCGGGCCGCCGTAACGCTCCACATTTAATGTGATGCAGCCTGATTTCTTTCGCTCTGGATTTGGCTTAATCATAAAGCATGGATTGTCGATATGGGATGTGATGATGCGAAATCCATTAAAACCGGATTGCGGTACGCGAAATGCAGCGAGTGAACGGTCATAAATGGAAACATAATATGCTTTTCCTGGCTCAAGTGCGGTGGACTTTGCGAGTTCGACACGCTCAAAGCCTGCCTTTTCAAGCTGGCCGATGGCCTCCTTCATTGTATGATACGGTGACTGGGAGTGGCGAATCAGCTCAACCAGACGATTTGTAGATTCCTGTAACTCCATAAAGTTTTCCTTTCTGATACGGCTGTATATTTCAGATCTTCTTACAGATACATCCTGCAATTGGAATGCACATTAGAATGTGTATTGGAATATGCATTTGAAATAACAGCGATATCCCCAAGTAAGATTTTATCGGCGGCAGAACCGTGCAGTTTGCCGTTGCTGGACGTATCATATCATAAAATAGAACGAATGTCTAATTATTGTTCAAAAAATAACAATCAAATGAGTCATTGACGAAAGAAAAAGCAAGTGCTATACTTTAGGGTAACAAAGTGATAAAGGAGGATGACATGTCTTTTTTTGATCAATTTTCAAAGGTAACAAAGGACTTTGGAAACAAGGCCCAGGAGATGACGAAGGATATCAAGGGCAAGCTCGAGGAACAGCAGGCTATTGCCAGGTTAAAGGCTCAGATGAATGAGGCGGATAACCAAATTAAAAATACATACACTGCGATTGGCCAGATGTATTACAATCAGCATAAAGATGATGCAGAGAATGAGATGGCAAGTCAGTTTCAGATCATTGCCGCTGCAGAGGAAAGAAAAGCACAGTATGAAAAGCAGTTAAAGGCAATTAAAAATGAGAACACTTGCCCGAGCTGCGGAGCAGCAATCTCAAAGGAAGCACTGTATTGCCCAAACTGTGGAGCAAAGGTAGAAAGACCACAGCCAGAGCCGCAGGAAGAAGAGGCAGCAGAGGAGACAGCGGATACCGATGAGGAAACATCGACAGAAGCATTAGAGTCGATTAAAATGGAAGATGATGAAGTTGAGTCTGATGAGACACCAGTAGAATCAGAGGAAGCAGCTGACAGCGAGGAAAATCCAGCTGACGAGTAATCAGTTCAAGCAATTAATTATTATTAGTTACTGTATAGTACATTACAAGTATATAGTACAATAGTACATTGCAAGTATCGTACAGTCAGCAGGATTTTTATATAAACAAAAGGATTATGAAAAAACAGAGAGGTAGAGGTGCACAGATGGAGCAGAAATTAAAAGTAGGCGTACTTGGCGCAACAGGAATGGTAGGACAGCGTTTTGTAACACTGTTGGAGAATCATCCGTGGTTTGAGTTGGCAGCAGTTGCAGCAAGCCCGAGATCCGCAGGAAAGACTTATGAGGAGGCTGTAGGCGGACGCTGGAAGATGAAGACACCGATGCCAGAAGCTGCAAAGAAGATGGTTGTATTAAATGTCAATCAGGTAGAGGAAGTTGCTGCACAGGTAGACTTCGTATTCAGTGCTGTTGACATGTCAAAGGATGAGATTCGTGCGATCGAGGAAACATATGCAAAGGCAGAGGTTCCGGTTGTATCCAACAACAGCGCACACCGCTGGACACCGGATGTTCCGATGATGGTGCCGGAGTTAAACCCGGAGCACGCAGAGGTCATTCCTTATCAGAGAAAGCGTCTTGGAACCAAGAGAGGATTTATCGCAGTAAAGCCAAACTGCTCAATCCAGAGCTACACACCGGCACTTCATGCGCTGCGTGAGTTTAAGCCAACACTCGTTGTTGCAACTACTTATCAGGCAATTTCCGGTGCAGGAAAGACCTTCAAGGATTGGCCGGAGATGATCGACAACGTAATTCCTTACATCGCAGGTGAGGAGGAGAAGAGTGAGCAGGAGCCACTTCGTATCTGGGGCAAGCTTGAGGATGGCGTGATTAAGAAGGCAGAAGGACCGTTAATCACAACTCAGTGTATCCGTGTTCCAGTTGAGGATGGTCATACCGCAGCTGTATTTGTAAACTTTGAGAAGAAGCCAACCAAGGAAGAGATCATTGATCGTTGGAACAACTTCAGTGGTGAGCCACAGAAGTTAAACCTTCCGAGTGCTCCAAAGCAGTTTATCCGTTATATGGAGGAGGACAACCGTCCACAGGTACATTTAGATCGTGACTACGAGAATGGCATGGGTGTCTCATTAGGTCGTCTGAGAGAGGACAGCGCATTTGATTACAAGTTCGTTGGTCTTTCCCACAATACCCTTCGTGGTGCAGCAGGTGGTGCGGTGTTAATGGCAGAGCTTCTGACCGCAAAGGGTTATATCACACCAAAGAACGCATAACACGCTACAGAAAGGGGAATAAAAGATAAAATGTCAGTTGTAAAAAAGTTTTATGGCTATACATCCGATCAGAAGGAGATTTCCTCCTACACGATCACAAATAAAGCTGGTATGCAGGCAGTATTGCTGGATATCGGCGCTGTGATTGAGAGTCTGGTTGTGCCGGATAAGGATGGAAATCTGGTTGATGTTGTCTTAGGCTTTGGTGATCCAGCGCTTTATTTGGAGAACAATGGAAGTCTTGGCGCAGTCGTTGGTCGTCATGCAAATCGCATTGCCAATGCCACCTACACATTAAATGGAAAGACTTACCAGTTAGAGGCGAATAACGGACCGAACAACCTCCACAGCAATCCGGGCAGCTATTATAAGCGCCTGTGGGATGCAACAGTTGGAGAGGATTTAGTTGCGTTTACACTGCATAGCCCAGATGGTGATCAGAATTATCCGGGCAACTTCACTGTTACGGTTACCTATACGTTGAGCGAGGAGAATGGTCTTTCTCTTACGTATGAGATGGAAAGCGACAAGGATACCTTAGCCAACTTGACCAATCATAGCTACTTCAATCTGGATGGTCACGACAGCGGTGATGTTCTTTCTCAGAAAGTATGGATCGATGCCGATGCGTATACGCCATCCGATGCGACACTGATTCCGACTGGCGAGTACAGAGATGTTGCTGGTACTCCGTTTGATTTCAGAACAGAAAAGACCATCGGACAGGATATCAACGCGGATGATGAGCAGCTGAAGAACGGCGGCGGCTACGATCATAACTTTGTTTTAAAGACCGATGGCAAGTTTGCAAAGGTTGCTTCTATGACCGGCGCAAAGAGCGGCATTGTGATGGATGTGTACACCGATATGCCTGGTATGCAGGTATATACCGCAAATGGTACCGAGATCGCATGCGGCAAGAATGGCAGCTCCTATAAGCCATTTTGTGGTGCTTGCTTTGAGACCCAGTTCTTCCCAGATTCCATTCACCATGAGAATTTCAAGAGCTGTGTATTAAAGGCAAACACAAAGTTTACGACCGTTACCGAATATCGTTTTCATACCGTGTAAGCGCGGCGAAAACGTATGGTATCTACCTATTGATTGTATAAGTACAGTATAAATACGGTATAACAAGAACAAAACAAACGCATATGCAAGAAAGAGGCAGCAGCAAAAACTACTGCCTCTTGTTGCGTTTTGCGTGATTGAAATCTGATTTAAATTTTGTCAGAAAATAAGATCAGAAAACAAGAAAGGTTGATAAGGTTTTATTCATGGGGAAACAGTTGTTTATTGCCGAGAAGCCAAGTGTTGCGGCGGAGTTTGCCAAGGCGCTCAAAGTAAATGGCGGGCGAAAGGATGGCTATCTGGAATCGGACCAGTATGTGATTACCTGGTGCGTGGGTCATCTGATCACGATGTCCTATCCAGAGGTGTACGATCCGGCGTTAAAGAAGTGGAGTTTAGCTACCATCCCATTTTTCCCGGATGAGTGGAAATATGAGGTGATTGGCTCTGTGAAAAAGCAGTTTGGTATCGTAAAAGGACTGCTCAATCGCCCGGATGTGGATACCATCTACATCTGTACGGACTCTGGACGAGAGGGAGAGTATATTTATCGCCTTGTCGATCAGATGGCGGGGGTCAAAAATAAAAAGAGGCTGAGAGTATGGATTGACTCTCAGACAGAAGAGGAAATTTTACGAGGAATCCGCGAGGCAAAGGACTGGAACTATTATGATCATTTAAGCGATTCGGCGTACCTACGAGCAAAAGAAGACTACCTGATGGGTATCAATTTCTCCAGAGCGCTGACACTAAAATTTGGCCCATCGGTTGCTTCCTTTATGAATACCAAATGGTCGGTAATCTCGGTCGGACGAGTTATGACATGTGTTCTTGGCATGGTCGTTCGCAGAGAACGTGAGATTCGAAATTTCGTGAAGACGCCGTTTTACCGTGTGATTTTATCACTTCCGGTGACGGATGGTGAAAATAAGGGGATACTTGAATCGGAGTGGCGTGTAGTGGAAGGCTCAAAGTATTTCCAATCGCCAAAACTCTATAAGGAAAATGGCTTCTTAAAACGCGAGAGTGCAGAAGAATTGATTCGTTATCTGGAAGCGCCAGAAGAAAATTCGGCCTGTACACTAATCAAGATCGAAAAGAAAAAAGAGCAAAAACAGCCGCCTCTTTTATTTAATTTGGCGGAACTGCAAAATACCTGTTCCAGACGCTTCAAGATCAGCCCGGATGAGACACTAAAGATCGTTCAGGAGCTGTACGAGAAAAAGATGGTAACGTACCCGAGAACCGATGCGCGTGTGCTTTCTACGGCAGTTGCAAAGGAAATCTATAAAAATATTCGTGGCCTATGCAATTTCGGACAAATAGGCGGCTTTGCGCAAGAGGTGCTGTCGGCGGATGCATGGAAAACGATCGCAAAAACACGCTACACAAACGATAAGCAGATCACCGATCACTATGCCATTATTCCGACAGGACAAGGACTTGGCGCATATGACCGATTGTCTGGCTTGGCAAAGGGTGTGTATGAGACGGTATGCCGACGCTTTTTAAGTATTTTTTATGGGCCAGCTGTCTATCGCAAGTATTCGCTGGAGTTTCAGGTAAAGACAGAGCATTTCTTCACCTCCTATCGGATGCTCGAGGACGAGGGCTATTTAAAGGTGACTGGTGTGCCGCAGGAGGCTGCAGCGCCAAAGGATGGCGAGGAAGAATTTGCTGTAGATCAAAAATCTTTCCTGAGCGGCATTCTTGCAAGACTGAAAAAAGGAATGCTTTTTGATCATCCGGCGTATGCGGTAAAAGAAGGAGAGACATCGCCGCCAAAGCGTTATAATTCTGGTTCGCTGATTCTGGCGATGGAAAATGCCGGACAGCTGATCGAGGACGATGAACTTCGCGCCCAGATCAAGGGAAGCGGTATTGGAACAAGTGCCACGAGAGCCGAGATTTTAAAGAAGCTTGTGACAATTAATTATCTCTCATTGAATGCAAAGACACAGATCATCAAGCCGCAAAAGCTTGGTGAGGCTGTGTATGAGGTCGTGGCGGTGTCCATCCGACAGCTGCTCAACCCAGAGCTTACTGCCAGCTGGGAGAAGGGACTGACGTATGTTTCTGAGGGTACGATCACCTCGCAGGAATATATGGATAAGCTGCAGGCGTTTGTCACCAGAAGAACGCAGGGTGTCAAACAGGTCACAAATCCGGGTGCAATTCGAGGCAATTTTGCGGGATTTGAGGCGTTTTATGATGTGAAAGCAAAGAAATGATGGTTGTGCAACCCGGTTGGTTACGAAGCGGTTCGACGATTGTGAAAAAACATAGTTGCACAACGACGTAAGATCATGTAAACTAAGAGTAACATGCAGTTGTGCAATTTTATCATGGAAATAGTATGCTACAGGCTGCGGAAAGGTAGGAGTAAACGATATGGATTCAATAAAAGTATCTGCACTTTATAACACAGAGGAGACAATTGCAAAGGAGTTTTTCAAGACGGATTGCTATCCGTGGGAACTGCTGCCAAAGATTAAGGAATTTATCCTTCAGCTTGGCCCGACACTTCCAAAGGATCGCTTCGAGGAGATTGCAGAGCATGTGTGGGTAGCAAAGTCTGCTACTGTTGCGCAAACCGCATCCATCACCGGTCCATGCATCATTGACGAAGAGGCAGAGGTGCGCCACTGTGCATTTATCCGTGGAAATGCGATTGTCGGAAAGCACAGCGTAGTCGGCAATTCCACCGAGCTGAAGAATGTAATTTTATTTAATAATGTACAGGTTCCGCATTACAACTATGTGGGTGATTCCATTTTAGGCTATAAGTCTCACATGGGAGCAGGCTCCATTACATCCAATGTGAAGTCTGACAAGAAGCTCGTTGTTGTAAAATCTGCAGAGGGACCGATCGAGACTGGCTTAAAGAAATTTGGCGCAATGCTTGGTGATCACGTAGAAGTTGGCTGCGGCAGTGTCTTAAATCCAGGTACTGTCATCGGCTCGAACAGCAATATCTATCCACTTTCCTCCGTTAGAGGAATTGTTCCCGCCGGAAGTATTTACAAGCACGCCGGTGAAGTAGTCACAAAGCAGGTGGAAGAGTGATTCATTTTCGGAAAAAGAAAAATGAGGAAAATCCAGAGAATACAGCGAAAAAGAAAAAACGACTTGGTATCATTCAGTCGATTTTAAATCCAATTGGCTTTGCTAAGAAGCTGTATGATGATGATCAAGTTATGACAAATGCAGCAACGATCACGCTCTTTACGGTCATGTCGCTGTTCCCGATGCTAATGATTTTGCTCTGGCTGATGTCACGTATGATGTTGTCGCCAGAGGTTTTGTTAAAGATTACAAGATCTGTTTTGCCACAAGAAATGATGGAACTGGTAGAGAGCATTGTGACAGATTTGTACGAGAAATCGCTTAGCGTATCCGCATTGTCGATTACTGTTATCATGGCGTTATGGTCCTCCTCAACAGGAATTTCATTTCTGGTGACAGGACTAAACCGCGTCTATAAGAGAGAGGAGCAGCGAAACTGGTTTGTCCATCGTGCGCTGTGTCTCTTATACACTGGAATCTTTCTTTTGATTATTTTGCTTGTCATGGTATTTTTGGTATACGGCAGCAAATTCCGTGTCTTTTTGATTTCTATGTGGCCTGTGCTCGAAAACTGGACGATTCTGATCACAATTTTGCAGAATGGTATCGCAATTGGTGGCATGATTTTATTTTTCCTTGCCGTCTACAATATCTTTCCGCAGAAGCGTATTCCATATCGCAAGCAGATGCCGGGTGCGATTACAGCAACGATTGGATGGTATAGTTTTTCAGCAATCTATGCGGTCTATATTCGTAACAGCAAGAATCTTGCATTTATGTACGGAAGTCTTGCGTTAATTATTGTATTCCTTGTCTGGATGTATGTCTGCATGAATATTGTACTGATTGGCGGTGAGATCAATTTCTTATATAACAACCGTTATTACTACAAATTGTATCTGCTGACTGAAAAACAGATTGACATTCAGGAGTATTTTATGCATGCAAAGCATCAGGCAGAATCTGAGTTAGAGGTTGCATCTGAACCGGAAACGGTTGACGAGGAAGAAAATAACCGCGAATGGGAGCAGGCAGAAGAGACCGTTCAGCAACCGAACGAGTCCATATCTGAGCCTGTACCTGAATCCGTTCCAGAATCGGAAACGATAACAGGCCAGAAAACAATGGCAGAAGAGGAGACTCAGCCTGAGATGACATCAGAGTCTGAATCAGCAGCAGAAGAGTCATCCGATTCACAATCAGAATCCACTAAGATTCCATTCTGGAAGAGAAAATACGTCAAACACAAAAAGAAAAATTCCGATCAGAAATAAAAGACTATTCTATGCACTCAAGTGGCTTATTTGGCTGCTTGGGTGCATTTTTCTGCTGTATTTTCACGAAACAAGCGAACGAAACCAACCTACACTAGAGCAAAAAGTAAACTTTATGGAAAATAAACAAAATAAATCAAGTATTTTTGTACAATAAGATATCGCATTTTCTGAAAAATATGGTATAATTTGATTGTATGCTAAGTGAAAGAGGGGATTTATATCATGGCAAAAGAAATGATTGCAATGCTGCTTGCGGGCGGCCAGGGATCGCGTCTGTACGCGCTGACACAGAAGCTTGCAAAACCAGCAGTACCATTCGGCGGTAAGTATCGTATCATCGACTTCCCGCTGTCAAATTGTGTGAACTCAGGTATTGATACCGTAGGTATTCTCACACAGTATCAGCCATTAGTATTAAACGAATATATTGGAAATGGCCAGCCTTGGGATTTGGACCGTCTGCATGGCGGCGTTCACGTTCTTCCGCCGTATCAGCAGGCATCTGGTTCTGATTGGTACAAGGGTACCGCAAACGCGATTTATCAGAACATTTCCTTTATTGAGCGTTACAATCCGCAGTATGTTATCATTCTTTCCGGTGATCAGATCTGCAAGCAGGACTACAGCGATTTCCTTCGTTTCCACAAGGAAAAGGGCGCAGAGTTCAGCGTGGCTGTTATGGAAGTTCCGTGGGATGAGGCATCTCGTTTTGGTCTGATGGTAGCAGACGATGACTGCCGTATTACTGAGTTCCAAGAGAAGCCGAAGAATCCAAAGTCCAATCTGGCTTCCATGGGTATTTATATTTTCAATTGGGATATCTTAAAGAAATATCTGGTCGAGGACGAGGCAGATCCGAATTCTCAGAACGACTTCGGAAACAACATTATCCCGAACCTGCTTCGTGACGGTCGCAAGATGTATGCATACCGTTTTGACGGATATTGGAAGGATGTCGGAACCATTTCTTCTCTGTGGGAAGCAAATATGGAGGTTCTGGATCCAGAGCACAGTGGTATTAACCTGTTTGATGAGAATTGGAAGATCTACAGCCGTAACAGCGGAAAGACCGGACATCGTATCGGTGCAGACGCAGTGGTTGAGAATTCTATGATTACTGATGGATGTCGTATCCATGGTACCGTTAAGCACTCCATCCTTTTTGCAGGCGTTCAGGTAGAGCCGGGTGCGGTTGTTGAGGACGCAGTTGTTATGGGCGGCACTGTTATTAAGGCAGGCGCACAGGTAAGACACTGTATCATCGCAGAAAACGTTGTGATCGGCGAGAATGCAGTTGTAGGAGAGGCCCTTTCTGAGGGCGGCAAGGGCGTTGCGACGATCGGTGCAGGCGTATACGTTGGTGACAATGCAAAGATTGGTCCAAACGCAATGGTCAGTGAGAATGTAAAGGGTGGTGAAGAACAATGGTAAAATCAAATGTAAACGCGCTGGGAATTATCTTCCCGAACAGTTATGATAATATGGTTCCGGAACTGGTAACGGAGCGTCTGATGGCTTCCATTCCCTTTGCAGGACGTTACCGCATGATCGACTTTATCCTATCCAGTATGGTAAGCAGCGGAATTGATAACATTTCCGTGTTAGTACGCAAGAACTACCATTCTTTAATGGATCATCTTGGCTCTGGTCGTGAGTGGGATTTAAGCCGCAAGAACGGTGGTTTAAATATCATCCCGCCATTCGCTGAGAAGACCGTAAAGATGTACAACGGACGTGTTGAGGCACTTGCCAGCATTCTTGGACTTCTGCGTGACCAGAAGGAAGAGTATGTTGTTATGTCCGATGCCAACATTGCCGTAAACTTTGATTTTAGTGATATGCTGCGCGCGCATATTGAGAGCGGTGCTGATGTAACCGTAGCGTACAAGGAAGAGGAACTGGCAGAGAGCTTAAAGAATCCAGATATCATGAAGGATGATTTCTTCTATACACTGGCAATCGAGGATGGCAATGTAAAGAAAATTTACATCAACTCCGAGGAGTCCGGCCCACAGAATCTCTCCATGAATATCTACATCTTAAAGAGAGAGCTGTTAATCGACCTGATTCATACCGCTTTCGTTCGTGGCTATGTTTACTTCGAGCGTGATATCCTGGCTCAGAGACTCGATAAGCTGAATGTAAAGGCATATCGTTTCGATGGCTATTTAGCAAGAATCACCGATATGAAGAGCTACTTTGATGAGAATATGAAGCTGCTTGACGATGAGAATCTGGATGCACTGTTCACACCAAATCCGATCTACACAAAGATTCGTGACGACAATCCGACACGTTATATCAATGGCTCCAAGGCAAAAAATGTCATGGCAGCCGATGGTTGTATCATCGAGGGTGAGGTTGAGAATTGTATCCTCTTTAGAGGTGTAAAGATTGCAAAGGGCGCAAAGGTAAAGAATTGTGTACTGATGCAGGACACCGTAGTTGGCGAGGGTTCCAACCTTGAGTATGTCATTACTGATAAGAACGTAACCATTTCTCCAAACAAAGAGATCAAGGGTACTGATACCTTTCCGGTATATGCGGCTAAATTCCAGAAGATCTGAGACGAAGTTCATCTGAGACTAAGTTCCAGAAAGTCTCGGAAAATCAAAGATAACAAGAGAAAGTCAAAGACAGTCGAAGATAATCAAAGATAATCAAAGATAATTTATTAGAGGAGTGCCTGATCAATCTGAATCAGCGCTCCTCTTTTTTTCAGAAAACCACTTGTAGGATCTTTTGAATTTTGGTATGATAGTAAAATGTGGAGAAATCAGCTGCTTTTTCAGTTGGATTACCTTACAGATACAGGCCCACGGGCCGGGAGGTTACTTTTATGAAACATGCCCATCAGATCAAATCGGTGGCGCCGGGCTCGATTGCAGAGGAATTGGAGTTAGAGCCAGGTGATAAGATCCTACAGATCAACGGCGAAGATATCGAGGATGTTCTTGATTACCGTTTTTATATTCAGAATGAAGAAATTGATATGGTCGTCCAGAAAAAGGACGGCACAGAAGTGGAATGGGAGTTTGACAAGGACTTCTATGAGGACCTTGGCATCGAGTTTGAGAGTGGCTTGATGTCCGATTACCGTTCCTGTACCAACAAGTGCATTTTCTGCTTTATCGACCAGATGCCGCCGGGAATGCGCGAGACCCTTTATTTTAAGGATGATGATGCGAGATTGTCTTTCCTTCAGGGAAATTATATTACCTTGACAAATATGAAGGAGCACGATCTTTCGCGTATCATTAAATATCATTTGTCTCCGATCAACATTTCCGTCCAGACAACAAACCCGGAGCTTCGTGTGAAGATGCTTCACAACCGTTTCGCCGGAAAGATTATGGATACCTTAATTCGTCTGCGCGATGCGGACATTGAGATGAATGGACAGATCGTTTTGTGCAAGGGCGTAAATGACGGCGCTGAGTTAGAGCGTTCCATTCGTGACCTAGCAGGGCTGTATCCGCAGATGCAGAGTATGTCTGTCGTTCCAGTCGGATTAAGCAAGTACCGCGAGGGATTGTATCCGCTTGAGCCGTTAACAAAAGAAGATGCGGCAAATGCGCTTGATATCATCGAGAAATTCCAGAATGATATGTATGAGCGCTTTGGCACGCACTTTGTCCACGCAAGCGATGAGTTTTATCTGCTTGCCGAGCGCCCTCTGCCGCCGGAAGACAATTATGATGGCTATGTGCAGCTTGAAAATGGTGTCGGTATGCTGCGTCTTTTAATCGAAGAGACCGACTATACATTAGAGCCAATTGAAGGAGATGACCGTGTTCATGAGTTATCCCTTGCCACCGGAAAGTTGGCATTTCCATTCCTTCGGGATATTGCAGCCAAAGTGCATGAGAAGTTTCCAAATGTGAACATTACCGTCTATGAGATTTTGAACGATTTCTTCGGCCATGGCGTTACTGTGTCCGGCTTGATCACAGGACAGGATCTGATCAAACAGCTTACCGGCAAGCCGCTCGGAGAGGTTCTTCTGCTTCCAGCAAACATGTTCCGAAGCAACGAAGAGGTATTTTTGGACGATCTGACAAAGCAGGATGTCGAAAATGCTTTACAAGTCCCGATAAATATTGTAAAATCAGACGGGCAAGATCTGATTCGTGCAATGTTAATGGAAGATAGTGAAGAGTCTGAGCAGCTTCATTCTCCGTATGAGCTGTAATTCGTTTTATTGCACCAATTTATAGTTATGAATAGTTTATGCACCCCTGAGGTGAATGTGCTTTACGAGACGGGACGTTGTAGCGGGCCCGTTGTCAAAATACACTTACGTTGAAATTGTGTAGTGGGGTCCCGCGGAGTTGGGCCCGTCGACAAAGTCACTTCACCGAATGGGGTGCCGGACAACACAAATAAGAAAGAGAGAAAAGTATGAGTAAACCGATAGTTGCCATCGTAGGCCGCCCAAATGTTGGAAAGTCTACGATGTTTAATGTAATCGCTGGTGATTCCATCGCCATCGTAAAAGATACTCCGGGTGTTACAAGAGACCGTATCTATGCGGACTGTACCTGGTTAAATTACAATTTTACCCTAATTGATACCGGTGGTATCGAGCCAGATTCAAGTGATGTAATCCTGTCCCAGATGAGAGATCAGGCGCAGATCGCAATCGACACTGCAGATGTCATCATTTTCCTTGTCGATGTAAAGCAGGGACTGACCGATGCAGACGGCAAGGTAGCCGATATGCTTCGCCGTAGTCGAAAGCCTGTTGTTCTCTGTGTTAATAAGGTCGATTCCTTCAAGAAGATGGAGGCCGATGTTTACGAGTTCTATAACCTTGGAATCGGCGATCCGATTCCGGTATCCGCTGTAAACCGTCAGGGTGTTGGCGATCTTCTTGAGGCTGTCAGCGATCACTTTAAGAAGGATGGCGCAGCGACAGAGGATGATGACCGTCCGCGTATCGCAATCGTAGGCCGCCCGAACGTAGGAAAGTCCTCTATTGTAAACCGTCTGGTTGGTGAGAAGCGCGTGATTGTATCTGACGTTGCCGGTACCACTCGTGACGCGATTGATACGCCACTTAAGAGAAATGGACGTGAGTATGTTTTAATTGATACCGCTGGTCTTCGCCGCAAGAGCAAGATTCATGAGGATCTGGAGCGCTACAGTATTATTCGTACCGTTACCGCCGTTGAGCGTGCCGACGTAGTCGTTATGGTAATTGATGCGGCAGAGGGCGTTGCCGAGCAGGATGCCAAGATTGCCGGTATCGCACATGAGCGCGGCAAGGGTGTCATCATCGCAGTCAATAAGTGGGATGCCGTTCAGAAGGATGACAAGACCATCTACAAGATGACCGAGAAGATCAAGCAGACCTTAGCCTATATGCCGTATGCCGAGTTTGTATTCATCTCCGCAAAGACCGGACAGCGTTTAGACAAGCTGTTTGAGCTGATTGATATGATCATCGAGAACCAGTCCATGCGTATTGCAACGGGTGTCCTCAACGAGATTTTGGCAGAGGCCGTTGCCATGCAGCAGCCGCCGTCTGACAAGGGCCGTCGTCTGAAGGTCTTCTACATGACGCAGATTTCCGTAAAGCCGCCGACATTTGTTATCTTTGTAAATGATAAAAAACTGATGCATTATTCCTACACCAGATACATTGAGAATCAGATTCGTAATGCGTTTGGCTTCAGAGGTACCCCGCTTCGCTTCATTATCCGCGAGAGAAAGGAAGACAAGTGATGATACGTGTATTATTGCTGGTGATCGGATACTGTCTGGGCATGATCCAGACAGGCTATCTGTACGGACGGATGAAGGGAATCGACATCCGAAAGGAAGGAAGCGGAAACTCGGGCGCGACGAATTCACTTCGCGTTCTTGGCAAAAAAGCAGGTCTGATTGTGTTTGTCGTGGATCTGTGTAAGTGTTTGATTCCATGTCTGATTGTAAAGGCATGGGCTGTATCGAGCGGACAGCAGTATATGGAAGACATCTATATGCTGTATCTGGCATTCGGTGTTATTTTGGGACACAACTATCCATGCTACTTGAATTTCAAGGGCGGAAAGGGAATCTCCAGTACATCCGGCTTCATCTTAGCATTTGACATTCGTATTTCAGCTGTATGTCTGGCCGCATTCATTGCGATTGTGTACGCGACACGCTACGTATCACTCGGCTCTCTGACCGTTGTTTCCATCTGCTTCGTGATGGGTGTCATCTTCGGCGTAAACGGAATGCTCTCCGTACAGCCGGCACAGATGGCCGAGTTTATCATTTTGCTTGCCCTGATTACCATTCAGGCGTACATTCGTCACAGAGCAAATATCAAGCGTCTGTTAAGTGGTACCGAAAACAAGATCGGCGCAAAGAAGAACTAAGATCGTTCACGGTTCGCCCATTCATAAAAATGAATCGAAATGAACTGTAATGAAGATAGAAGAGAAATGAAGACAAGGGAAAGGAAGATTTTGGTTATGGCAAAAGTCAGCATTATAGGAACGGGAACATGGGGCATTGCCTTAGGAATGGTGCTGGCGCAGAATGGCCATGAGGTTACGGCATGGTCTGCGCTGCCAAAGGAAATTGAAGCGCTCAAGGAAAGCTATACATGCAAGAATCTCCCGGGCGTTCAGATTCCGAGAAGCATTGTATTTACCGCAAACTTAGAAGAGGCATGTGCCGCTAAGGAGATGCTTGTGCTTTCAGTTCCTTCGGTATTCACCAGAGGAGTGGCAAGACAGATGAAGCCCTTTATCAAGGAGGGACAGCTGATTGTCAGCGTGGCAAAGGGCATTGAGGAGGCAACGTTAATGACAATGTCCCAGCAGATCGAGGAGGAACTCCCGATGACAAACGTCGCAGTTCTTTCTGGTCCGAGCCATGCAGAGGAGGTCAGCCGCGGAATTCCGACAACCGTTGTTGCAGGAGCAAAGGACAGACAGACGGCAGAGCATATCCAAAACCTGTTTATGTCCGCTGTTTTTCGTGTATACACAAGTCCGGACATTCTTGGCATCGAGCTTGGTGGTGCACTCAAAAACGTCATTGCGCTTGCAGCAGGTGTCAGCGATGGTCTTGGCTGCGGTGACAACACAAAGGCAGCGTTGATGACAAGAGGAATCGCTGAGATCACAAGACTTGGCGTTGCCATGGGCGGTCGTCCGGAGACCTTTTCAGGACTTTCCGGTATCGGTGATCTGATTGTCACCTGCACCAGTATGCACAGCAGAAACCGCAGAGCCGGTATTTTAATCGGTCAGGGAAAGACCATGAAAGAGGCTATGGATGAGGTGCAGATGGTGGTAGAAGGTGTTTACTCTGCAAAGGCCGCACTTGCACTCAGCAAAAAGTACAACATTTCCATGCCGCTCGTGCAGGAGACCAATCTTGTCCTGTTCGAAGGCAAATCAGCTGCCGATGCACTCAAAGATCTGATGCTTCGCGATAAGACCATCGAGAGTGAGAATCTGCTGTGGGAACATAAGTGATCGCTAGGTTATGAATGAATACGCCCACTTGGCAAAGTGACTTTGTCGACGGATCTGTTCAGCGTGCCCACTATGCACTTTATTATGTTACTGTGATTTGGACAGCTCGCTTCAACGGTTCGTCTCGTAAAGCACATTTGCCGTGGGGCTTTTTCAAGTAATCTTACGAATAACTTCCTTCATATACGCATAGACTGACAGTAGTACAGTGCCCGGACTGTCCGGGGATGAGTGTCAGGAGGCGTGTATGAAGGAATTTCACATTTATAAGGATATCAGACAGCGAACAAACGGAGAGATTTATTTAGGGGTGGTCGGCCCGGTGCGCACCGGCAAGTCCACCTTTATTCGCCGTTTCATGGAGGAGATGGTCATTCCCCACATGGAGGACGGTCCCGCCAAGACGCGCTCGCGCGATGAGCTTCCACAGGCTGCGTCCGGTAAGAATATCATGACAACTGAGCCAAAATTTATCCCAACCGAGGCGGCAAAGATTTGTCTGGAGGATAAGACCGAGATGAAGATTCGCCTCGTGGACTGCGTGGGCTTTTTGATTCCGGGTGCGGCAGGTGCAGTCGATGAGGAGAAGGAGCGTCTGGTACATACGCCATGGTTTGATTATGACATTCCATTTTCACAGGCGGCAGAGCTTGGCACGCGAAAAGTTATCGAGGAGCACAGCACCGTCGGAATCGTTATCACGACGGATGGCAGCGTTACGGATCTTCCACGGGAGGCGTATGAGGAGGCCGAAGAAAAGACGGTCGAGGAACTAAAATTACATAGAAAACCATTTGTAATCGTATTAAACACAAAGACACCATATGCGCCGTCTGCCAAGCAGTTGGCAAGAAAGCTTCAGGAAACCTATCAGGTCACGGTCACGCCGATGGATTGTGCGTCGATGGATTTAGAAGATATCAGTCAGCTGATGCAAAAAATTTTGCTTGAATTTCCAGTGTGCGAGGTCGATTTTGAGATGCCTGGCTGGTTTGATGTGTTAGAACTTTCCAATCCGGTGAAAAAAGCCGTCATCGACTTTGCACGCAAGGTCATGGAGCATATCAGCTGTATGCGCGATGCAAAAGAGGCGGCAGAGGAGGGCCTTCCGTCACAGATTCGCCGTTTTGTGCTTGAGGAGACAAATCTCGCTCAGGGAAAGATTGTCTATGAAATTAGTCTAAAAGAAGAGCTGTACTTTTCACTCGCTAGCGAGCGGGCAGGTTTTTCCGTGTCATCGCAGACGCAGCTCTTTGATGTGCTTGCCGAGTACGCCGGACTTCGCTCCCAGTATCAAAAGGTGCAGTCCGCGATGGAGTCCGTTACGCAAAAGGGGTACGGAGTCGTCACACCAGAGCGCACCCAGATCAGCATTTCTGAGCCTGTTGTCGTGCGTCATGGAAATCGCTATGGCGTTCGCATGAAAGCCACCGCGCCGTCCGTTCATATGATACAGAGCATGGTCGAGACCGAGATCGCACCAATCGTCGGAAGCGAGCAGCAGGCAAAAGACCTCGTCGATTACATCGAGTCTGCCGCGCAGAAAGAGCAGGACGGCATCTGGAGCACTAACATTTTCGGCAAATCCATCGAGCAGATCGTTGAAGACGGCATGAATGCCAAGATCAGCCAGATGACTGACAGCTGCCAGCAAAAGCTTCAGGACGCCTTGAAGAAGATTATAAACGATAGCAATGGTGGAATTGTATGTATTATCATTTGATCATTCGGGTTATGGTCATGGCCTGAATTTGCGGTGAGACGAGTTGCCAGCTCTGACGAGTAAAAAATAATATAAAAAAACCTTCCACTTTTTGGGATTTTG